>NZ_WWIA01000625.1 GCF_009870065.1 Streptomyces sp. SID5785
GACTACTTCGAGAACTCGGGCCTGCCCTTCGTCATCGCGCTCAACGGGTTCGACGGCCACCAGCCCTACAACCCCGACGAGGTCCGCGAGGCACTGCAGATCGGCCCCGACACCCCGATCATCACGACGGACGCCCGCCACCGCGCAGACGCCAAGTCCGCCCTGATCACGCTCGTGGAACACGCCCTGATGGCGCGCCTGCGGTAGCGGACGCCGGACGTACGAGAAGGGCCCCGACTCTCCTGGGAGAGTCGGGGCCCTTCTCGTGTGTGCGGCGTCGGCGCTCAGCGCCAGCTGTGCGGGGCGCGGAAGCCGGGCTCGCGCTCCAGGCGGCGCCAGCCGGCCTTGGTGCGGCCGCGGTGGGCCGGGGCGGCCTCGGGGGTCGTGGCGGCGCGGGCGAGGAGGATCGCGGTGATGGCGGCGACCTCCTCGGGCTCGGCGTGGCCCTTCTCGACGCGGATGTCAGGGGTCGACATTGCGGCTGGTCTCCTAGGTCGTGGCAGGGAAGAGCGGTGCGGGGGCCGCTACTGCGGCGGGTTGCCGTGCTTGCGGGACGGCAGGTCGGCGTGCTTGGTGCGCAGCATCGCCAGCGACCTGACGAGGACCTCACGGGTCCCGGCGGGGTCGATGACGTCGTCGACGAGGCCCCGCTCGGCCGCGTAGTACGGGTGCATGAGCTCGGACTTGTACTCCTTGACCATGCGGGCCCGCATGGCCTCGGGGTCCTCGGCGTCCGCGATCTGCCGGCGGAAGATCACGTTGGCCGCGCCCTCCGCGCCCATCACCGCGATCTCGTTCGTGGGCCAGGCGTAGGTGAGGTCGGCACCGATGGACTGGGAGTCCATGACGATGTAGGCCCCGCCGTACGCCTTGCGCAGGATCAGCGAGATCCTCGGCACCGTCGCGTTGCAGTACGCGTAGAGCAGCTTCGCGCCGTGCCGAATGATGCCGCCGTGCTCCTGGTCGACACCGGGAAGGAACCCCGGCACGTCGAGCAGCGTCACGATCGGGATATTGAAAGCGTCGCACATCTGGACGAACCGGGCAGCTTTTTCGCTGGCCTCGATGTCCAGGACACCGGCCAGGGACTGCGGCTGGTTGGCCACGATGCCCACGACCTGGCCGTCGAGACGGGCCAGGGCGCAGATGATGTTGCGGGCCCAGCGCTCGTGGACCTCGAGGTAGTCGCCGTCGTCGACGAGCTCCTCGATGACCTTCGCCATGTCGTAGGGGAGGTTGCCGTCGGCCGGGACCAGGTCGAGCAGGACGTCGGAGCGGCGCTCGGCCGGGTCGTCCGAGTCGACGGTCGGCGGGTTCTCGCGGTTGTTCTGCGGGAGCATCGACAGGAGGTAGCGCACCTCGGCGATGCAGGTCTCCTCGTCGTCGTACGCGAAGTGGCACACGCCCGAGGTCTCGGCGTGGACGTCGGCGCCGCCCAGGCCGTTCTGCGTGATCTCCTCGCCGGTGACCGCCTTGACGACGTCCGGTCCGGTGATGAACATCTGCGAGGTGTCACGGACCATGAACACGAAGTCGGTGAGCGCCGGGCTGTAGGCCGCGCCGCCCGCGCAGGGGCCGAGCATCACGCTGATCTGCGGGATGACACCGGACGCCTTGGTGTTGCGCTGGAAGATGCCGCCGTACCCGGCGAGTGCGGAGACGCCCTCCTGGATGCGGGCGCCGGCGCCGTCGTTCAGGGAGACCAGCGGGGCACCGGCCGCGATGGCCATGTCCATGATCTTGTGGATCTTCGTGGCGTGGGCCTCGCCCAGCGCGCCGCCGAAGATCCGGAAGTCGTGCGCGTACACGAAGACCGTGCGGCCCTCGACCGTGCCCCAGCCGGTGACGACACCGTCGGTGTACGGCTTCTTCGCCTCCAGGCCGAAGCCCTGCGCACGGTGCCGGCGCAGCTGCTCGACCTCGTTGAACGACCCCGCGTCCAGGAGCAGCTCGATGCGCTCGCGCGCGGTCAGCTTGCCCTTCGCGTGCTGGGCCTCGGTCGCCTTCTCGCTGGGCCCGGCGAGGGCCTGCTCGCGGATCGCGTGCAGCTCGGCCACGCGCCCACGCGCGTCGGTGGGCTCGTCCCCGGGGTTCGAGGCGGTGTCGTCCAAAACGGTCATGTAGTGACCATACGAAGCCGACCAAGGAAAACGGCCCGTCGACTCCGTACAGTCTCCGGCCCGGTTTCCTGGTGGGCCCTGACAGTTCCGTACGAAAACAGGCGGCGGTCGACTGCCCGAGGCCCCCCGGCGTTGTACGGAACCTCTAAAGCGTATCCGCCGTTCGGGTGGGCCGCCGGGAGGAAGCGCTCCCCGGGCGGCCCACCGTACGCTCCCCCGCCCGGGTCAGCTTCCGCAGTGGAAGCGGGCGTCGCCCCAGTCGGCGTGGTCGTTGCCGTTGCCGTCGCCGCCGTCCCCGACGACGAGGTCGACGTACGTGGCGCCGCCGAGGTCGGCGGTGAGCGACCAGGCGGTGTCGCTCGCCTTCAGCACCGGCGACTTCACCTTCTCCGTGCCGTCCGCCAGCACGGAGAACTGCACGGTGCCACGGCCGGTCTGGACGTCGTCGACGCCGACCTGGGCCGTGAAGGACGTGCACTGCTTCCCGAGGTAGTAGCGGATCTTCGCGGGGGCGTGCGTGCCGAGTCCCTTGGCGTAGGCGGTGCCGCCGATCGTGAGCGGCGTGCCGTCGCCCTGGCCCTGTTCGCCGTTGGAGAGGTCCTTCTCGACGGGCCCCCAGCCGTTCTCGGTGGCGGTCCAGTCGATGTCGCTCGCGTAGGTGTCCTTCACGGGCGGCGGCGGCAGGGTGCGCACCGTCGTGGCCGCGTCGAGCGTCCGGTCGGCGCCGCCGAGCCGGTAGCCGGCCCGCGCGGTGAGACGGTACGGCTCGTACGGGGCGTCGGCGGGCGGGGTGACCTGCCAGGTGGCGGTCGCCGCGGCCCCGGGGGCGACCGGGTCCAGGGCTGCGGGACCGTCGGGCTCCGCCTTCCAGCCCTCCGGCAGGCCGAGGGTGACGGTGGCGCCGTCGATGCGCTCGGCCTCGTGGTTGGTGAGGGTGGCGGTCACCTTGTTGGCGTGGCCGGGTTCGAGGCTCTGGCCGGCCTCGACGCCGAGCGTGGCGCAGGCGGCCCGCTCCTTCGCCGGACCGAGGTCGGTCACGGTGAAGTCGTCGAGCACGAAGTCGGCGCCGTCGGGGGCTCCGGGCAGCTTGCGCAGCCCGGTCCAGGTGACCCCGCAGCCCGCGGTGACGGTGGTGCTGAATCGGCCGGTGGTGCGCTGCGCGCCGAGGGGGACGGCGGCGGCCTCGACGGTGTCGTCACCGGCGTCGTAGCCGCTGATCCACTCGTAGGCTCCGGCGTGACTGGACTGGTAGGCGAAGTCGACGCGGTAGGCGTGGCCGTCCTTCATCGGGACGGAGGCCGGTGACGTGCGGTAGACGACGCCGTCGTTCTCCTCGTGGGACTTGAGGGACTCGCCGCCCTCGATGACGTCGTCGACGAGCTTCCCGTTCCAGCCGGACTGGGTGTACGGGGCGTGCTTCTGGGCGATGTGGGTGCGCGGGTCGGTGGTGCCGCCCGCGTCGCCCTTGTCGAAGGGGCCCCAGCCCTGGTCGACGTCCTCGAAGTCCTCGTGGACGACGGTGCCGGTCCCGGCGGCGGGGGCGCCGCCCCGTACGACACGGACGTCGTCGAGCCGGACGGCGGTGCCCCGGTCGTCGGGCGCGGCGGCGATGCGCAGGGTGGTCACGCCGTTCGCGGGCGCCGTGAAGCCGACCTTGACGCGCTGCATGTGCGTGCCGTTCCAGTCACTGGCCGCCATCGTGTCGGGCAGTGTGGACCGGTCGACGGAGACGGACCGCCCGGCTGCCCGGAGCGTGGTGCGGCGGGCGGCGCCGGGGGTGACCTCGACCCAGGCGGAGGCGGTGTAGCGCTTGCCGGGCGCGAGGCCGGTCAGGCGCTGGGCGACGGAGGCCTCTTCGGTGCCGGTGAGGCGGGCACTGTTGCGGCCCTTGGTGTCGGTGTGCCGGGCGACGGTGCCCCGGGTGTCCCAGCCGCGGAGCTTCGCGTCGTTGAAGCCGGGGTCCTTCAGGCCGGTGCCCTCGCCCCAGGCGGGGTCGGCGGCGCCGGGGGTGTCGCCGGACGGGTAGAGGACGTAGGGCTGCCCGGCCTCGGCCTCGAGCGTGAGGTGTCCGTCGGCGTCGGTGTGCACGGTGCCGGTCTGCACGCGTCCGTTGTCGGTGAGCTTGTGGACGGTGTAGCTGCCGCGGGGCACGGTCCAGGTGCTGGTGCCGCCCTGCTTGCTGTAGTGGTAGAGCTTGCGGCTGCCGTCCTGCGCCTTCCAGGGCAGCAGGTAGGCGTCGCCGTCGAGCACCTTGCGGCCGTGGTCGTAGAAGGTGCGCCGGCCGTCCTCGACGGTGCCGCGCACGCCGCCCGTGAAGGTGATGTCGTTGCCGTCCCAGCGGGTGATCCGCTGGTGCTGGAGGTACTTGGCGGGCAGGTCGCGCTGCCAGACGTTGGCGTAGAAGGCGTTCCAGTCGTTCTCGCCGGTCCAGCCCTCGAAGTCGACGAGGGCGCTCTGGCCGAGGACCGGGTCGTCGTTCCAGACGTCCTTCTCGCTGTTGCGGATGAACCGGACGATCTTCGAGTTGAGGCCCTTGTTCGTCGCGCCGCCGTAGTCGAGGTCGTTGGCCCAGTGCGACCACAGCGACTGCCGCTCGAACTTGTCGGCCCACTCGGTCGCCAGGTTCCAGCCCTGGCCGTTGATGGCCTTGGCCGTCTGCTCGGCGATCCAGCCGTGCGTGTAGTACACGTCGACGTAGACGGTGGTGAGGTTCTTGTCGGTCTCGTCGCGCAGTTGCCGGAAGCGGGCCGCCAGGTCGCCGCTGTCGATGTCGCGGCGCTGGTCGATGGAGTAGCTCTGGTCGAGCCAGTTCCAGCCGGGCTTGTCCGGGTCGATCAGCCGGTCGTCGAAGTGCCGGGCGACGGGGTACGCCTCGGTGGCGTTGACGTGGACGCCGAACTCGGCGCCGTACTTCTTGCCGGACCTCAGCAGCTTGTTGAGGTCCTTCAGGCCGCCTGCGCGCTTGTTGGTGTTGCCGCCGTAGTCGGGGTGGGCGGAGTCGTGGCCCTCGGACGCGTACCCCTTGAGCAGGGCGAACTGGCCCAGGCCGTCGGTGGCGAGACCGATCCGCTTGACGTCGTCGAGGGTGCGCAGGAACGGGTGCTGGGCCTGGCTCGCGAAGTTGAACGGGATGTGCGTGATGACCCGGTCGGCGGTCTCGTCCCCGCCCTGCGGCTCGATGCCGATGGTGCGGAAGGCGACCGCGCCGTCCTGCCAGTCGACCGTGCCGTCGCCGTTGGCGTCGGGGGTGACGACGACCTTGGCCCAGGGCAGGTCGTCGCCGGTGGCGTGGGTGGGTGAGCCGTCGCCGCGGTAGGTCCACTGGCCCGACCAGACACCGACCCGGGTGCCGCCCGCCGTGTCCTTCGTGGCCCGGTGCCAGAAGCGGGCGTCGTCGCCGCCGGTGGCACCGCTCGGCTTGTCGTACGTGGAGTTGGACTCGACCGCGGCCGCCAGCCGGTCCGTGTTGACGAGCGCGTACGAGGCGCCGGTCGCGGCCGGTTCGGCCGGGGTGTCCGCGGTGACCTTGCCGAAGCGGTCGGCGGTGCGGGTGGAGTCCGGGTCGAGCGTGGTGAACGCGGTCTCGGCCCCGCCGTCGGCGCTGCCCACGGAGACGAGGTCGTGGCCCGGGATGTCGATGGTCCCGACGCGGAAGCCGGCGGTGTCGCGCACGGCCGTGACCTTGAAGGTCGTGGCGCGGCCGCTGACGGTGAGCGTCGTGTCGAGCTGCACGCCCGGCAGGTCGGGGAAGGCCAGCGTGTAGGCGGCGGTGGCGCCCTTGACGCGCGGGGCTCCGGTGAGCCGGACCGGGTGGGCCTTGCCGTTGAGGGTGACCTCGCTGACGGCCCGGGTGCTGCCGAGCAGCCGGGACCCGTCGGACCGGTTCTCGTAGGACAGGACGCGGGGGAAGTCCTCGGCGACGGTGACCCGCAGCTGCGAGGAGGTGAGGACGAGCCCTCCGGAGACGGCTGGGGGCCCGTCCCGGTGCGGCTCGGCGGCCGTGACGGGGGCCGCGAGCGCGATGCTCAGGGCCGCCGCCAGGACCAGGGCGTGGGTGGCGCGGGATCTGCGGGACATGACGCCCTGGGTATCCGCGCAGCGGCGGGACGGTCAACGGACGGGGGCGTCCGGCGGGCCCGCAGTCCAAGTACTCGCCTCCTTAAGTCCAAGTCCCGCGGCCCGCGGAAGAGCGCCCGCGGGATCCACACGGTGTAATCGGAGGGACACACGGTGTTTGATGTTGAAAGTTGAACATCATCGCGCTACAGTCGGATGCGTTGATAGTTCAACGTTCAACAGACATTCGACAGCCCCGTCCCCGAGGAGCACGTCATGGGCATCTTCAACCGCAAGAACGAGACCGCCGCCGACACCGGCACCGCTGCCGCCGCCGCTGCCGCCGGAGCCCCCGCCGGTCCCGACCTCGGCGCGCTGACCGGTGACTACACGATCGACCCGGCGCACACGACGCTGGGCTTCGTCGCCCGGCACGCGATGGTGACCAACGTGAAGGGCAGCTTCACCGACTTCACCGGCTCGCTGCACCTGGACGGCGCCGACCCGGCGAAGTCCACGGCCTCGTTCGACGTGCAGATGGAGAGCATCGAGACGGGCAACGCCGACCGTGACGGCCACCTCAAGAGCGCCGACTTCTTCAAGATCGACGAGTTCCCGACGATGACGTTCCGCTCGACGGCCGCCGAGGCCCTGGGCGACGACTCCTACCGGATCACCGGCGACCTGACGATCCTCGGCACCACCAAGCCGATCTCGATCGACCTGGAGTTCAACGGCTCGGCGACCGACCCGTTCGGCAACCAGCGCGTCGGCTTCGAGGGCAGCACCAGCATCCTGCGCTCCGAGTGGGGCCTGACCTGGAACGCGGCCCTGGAGACCGGCGGCGTGCTCGTCTCGGACAAGATCAAGCTGAACTTCGACGTCTCGGCGATCAAGAACGCCTGACGGGCGCGGGGTGCCCGGCGCCCCCGCCGGTTCAGCGAGTTGTGGCGGCCACGAGTTGCGTGGCCGCCAACTCGCCGTACAGGGGGTCCCGTTCGACCAGCTGGGCGTGCGTGCCCTGGGCCCGCACCCGTCCTCCGTCGAGCACCACGATGCGGTCCGCGTCGACCACCGTGGACAGCCGGTGCGCGATCACCAGGACCGTGGTGCGCGGGGCGAGGTCGCGCACGACGTCCCGCAGGTGCTGCTCGTTGACCGCGTCCAGATGGGCGGTCGCCTCGTCGAGCAGCAGCAGCCGGGGCCGGCGCAGCAGGGCGCGCGCGATCGCCACGCGCTGGCGTTCGCCGCCGGAGAGCAGCACGCCCCGGTGGCCCACCGTCGTGTCGAGGCCCTCCGGGAGCCGGGCCACGAGATCGCCGAGGCGGGTGCGCCGGACGACGTCCGCCAGATCCGCCTCCGTCGCGTCCCGGGCCGCGTAGAGGAGGTTGTCGCGCAGGGTGCCGGCGAGGACGGGGGCGTCCTGCTCCACGTAGCCGAGCGCGGCGCGCAGTTCACCGAGCGGCCAGTCGCGGATGTCGCGGCCGCCGACCGTCACGGTCCCCGCGTCGTGGTCGTAGAACCGCTCGAGCAGGGCGAAGACCGTGGACTTGCCCGCGCCGGACGGGCCGACGAGCGCGGTGAGGCCGCCGGGCGGAGCGTGGAAGCTGACGCTGTCGTGCGCGGCGGCGCGGTCCCCGTCGTAGCGGAACGTCACGTCCTTGAAGGCGACGTCCACCGGGGTGCGGGCCCGGCGCCGGGTCTTGCGGTCCTTGCGCGGGCCGCGGCTCGCGGGGCGGGCGGTCGTCTCGCCCGGCAGGTCCTCGATCTCCGCGAGCCGGGCGAGCGCCGCGAGCCCGCTGTTGAGACCGGTCCAGCCGTCGGTCAACTGGCCCAGAGGACCGACCAGATAGAACAGGTACAGCAGGAACGCGATCAGCGCGGAGAGGTCGAGGGCGCCGGACGCGACGCGGGCGCCGCCGACGCCGAGCACCGCCAGGAACGCGATCTGTACCGACATCTGCATCGCCACGTCGGACACGGAGGTCCAGCGGGCCACCGACAGGCCCTTCCCGTACGCGCGGCGGGCGGCCAGGGCGACGGCCTCCTCCTCGCGCTCCTCGGCGCCGTTGGCCTTCACGGTGCGGAACGCCTGAAGGGCGCGGTCGAGCGCCGAGCCCATCTCCCCCACCGCCTCCTGCGCGGCGGTCTGCGCCCGCCGGATGCGCGGCATGACCAGGGCGAGCGCCGCCGTGACCAGGGCGAGCACGAGCAGGGTCACGCCGAGCAGCACCGGATCCATGACGCCCATGAGGACCACGGTGGCGACGAGGGTGAGCGCACCGGTGGCGGACTCGACGAGGCTGCGCGACAGGACGGTGCGCAGCAGGGTGGTGTCGCCCGTGGCGCGGGTCAGCAGGTCGCCCGGGGTGAGGCGGTCCACGGCCGCGACCCGGAGCCGGAGCATGCGGTGGACCAGGCGTTCCCGGGCGCCGAGCACGACGGCCTCGCCGGTGCGGGACATCAGGTAGGTGCCGGTCGCGGTCAGGGCGGCGCCGGCCACGACGACGGCGGTCAGCAGGAGCAGGGCGACAGCCGCGGAGCGGTGCTCGGCGAACGCCTCGATCGCGTGCCTGGCCATCAGCGGCACGGCGAGACCCGCGGCGTCGCCGGTGAGGGCGAGGAGGCCGCCGGTGGCGAGGATGCGCAGGTGGGGGCGGGCATGGCCGAGAAGGAGCCGGGGGTGTGCGGGCACGTCGGGGTTTCCTTCCGGCCGTGAGGTGTTCCGGTGCGTCGCCGGGTGGCGGGGCCGGGCCGGGCCCCTCCGGGCGGACGGAGGGACTTTGCGGACACGCCCTAGTCGTTGAGCTGGGTGTGGTCCCGGCGCGGCGCGACCGTCATCAGGGGGCGGTACTCGTCCGGGGTGGCCGGCTCGCCGACCATCCGGCCCTCGGCCTCGACCCAGGCGTGCGGGGCGAACGGCGGCGCCGCGCGGACGCCGGCGTGCCAGGCCGGCCAGGTGCCCG
>NZ_WWIA01000626.1 GCF_009870065.1 Streptomyces sp. SID5785
CGCCGCCTGCTCCTGGCCGGAGGGCCGTCGGGCCCGTCGCCCGGTCGGGGCCGGAACGCCCTGCGGGGGCACGACCGTGTCGCCCAGGACCGGCCCGGCCGCCTCGGGCTCGGCCGGAACCGCGACGTCACCGCCGTCGGCGGCCCGTGCCCGGCGCCTGCCCGTCCCCGCGGCAGCCGCCCCGGGTGCTCCGGGTGCTCCGGGCGCTTCGGGTGCTCCCGGCGCGACGCCGGGAGCCGCGGCAGCGACGTCCGCAGTCCCGGCCGCGGGCTGTCCGTCGGTGGGGTCCGTACCGCCGTCGCGGCCGTCGTTGACGCCGCCGTTCATGCCGTCGCCCGCCGGGGCGGGTTCCTCGGCCGCGCGCCGTCCGCGCCGTCGGCCCGTGCCGCCACCGGAACCGGCACCGGCCGCAGGCTCGGCCACGGCGCTCTCGAGGAACGCGTCCACCGAGGGCCCGGAGGCCCGGCGCGCACGACGGCGGCCGCCCCGGGCCTGCTGCTGCGGTGCCTCCTGCGGCTCGGGCGCGGGATGCGCGAGTTCGGCGGCCGGTGCGGGCACGGCCGGGACGACCCCGGCCCCGCCGCCGATCGGCACGTCGAGCACGTACGAACTGCCGCTCATGCCCGGCACCTCGTGCGTCTGGAGCACACCGCCGTGCGCCCGCACGATGCCGCGCACGATCGGCTCGTGCACCGGGTCGCCGCCCGCGTAGGGGCCGCGTACCTCGATGCGGACGCTGTCGCCGCGCAGGGCCGCGGCCACGACCACGGTCGAGTCGACGTAACCGGCGGTCGCGGGCACGCGCGCGTTGCCCGTGGCGTCGATGCCCGCGACGTCGGCGATCAGGTGCGCGAGCGCGGTCGCGAGCCGGCCCGCGTCCACCTCCGCCTCGATCGGCGGCGCGTGCACGGCGAACTGGACGCGGCCGGGCCCGATCAGCTCGACGGCCCCGTCGACACCGGCCGCCACGACGGCGTCCAGCATCACGGGCACGCGGACGAGCTTCTCGTCGTCGGTGTCGAGGAGCTGGTACGCCAGCACGTTGTCGACGAGCGTCGTCATGCGGGAGTAGCCGGCGGAGAGGTGGTGCAGCACCTGGTTGGCCTCGGGCCACAGCTGACCGGCGTCGTCGGCCGCGAGCTGCCCGAGCTCCCGGCGCAGCTCGTCCAGGGGGCCGCGCAGGGACTGGTCGAGCACCGCGAGCAGCTGCGCGTGGCGCGCCGCGAGGGCCTCGTACCGGTCCTTCTCGCGCTCGGCGAACGCGGCGCCGCGCTCCCGCTCGGCCGCGAGCTCCTCGGTGTGCTGCTCGCGCGTGGCGGCGAGCTCACCGGTCAGGTCCTCGCTCACGGAGGCGAGCTCGGCGCTCAGCTCCTCGCGCACCCGCGCCAGTTCGGCGGCGCGCTCCTCGCGCTCGGTCTCGGTGGCCTCGTCGCGCCGGGCCAGCTCCTCGGCGTGCTCGGTGACCAGCTTGTCGAGGGGCCTGCGGTCGGTGAAGGTCATGACGGCGCCGACCAGCTGGTCCCCGTCGCGCACCGGCGCCGTGGTCATGTCGACGGGCACCTGGGCGCCGCTCTTGGACCACAGGACCTGCCCGCGCACGCGGTGCTTGCGCCCGGAGCGCAGCGTGTCGGCGAGCGGCGACTCCTCGTACGGGAACGGGTCGCCGTCCGCGCGGGAGTGCAGGACGAGGGTGTGCAGCTCCTTGCCGCCGAGGTCGCTGGCGCGGAAGCCCAGGATCTGGGCGGCGGCCGGGTTGACCAGGACGATGCGTCCGTCGGTGTCGGTGCCGACGACGCCCTCGGCCGCGGCCCGCAGGATCATCTCGGTCTGCCGCTGCGAACGGGCCAGCTCGGCCTCGGTGTCGAGGGTTCCCGACAGGTCGCGGACGACGAGCATGAGCAGCTCGGAGCCGCTGTAGCCGCCGGAGGTCCCGCCGCTGCCGTAGGGGTCGACCGCGTCGCGCGCGCTGTCGGCGAGGTTCGCCGAGGTCACCTCGACCGGGAACTCGCTGCCGTCGGTGCGGCGGGCCGTCATCCGGGTCGGCTTGGTGCGCCCGCGCTCGTCCGTCACGGTGTCCGGGCGGCGCATGGAGCCGGGGATCAGCCGCGAGTCGAACTCGGGCAGCAGGTCGAGCAGTCCGCGCCCGACGAGCGCGGTGCCGGGCGCCTCGAAGGCCTCGAGCGCGATCGAATTGGCGTTGACCACGGTCCCGTTGGTGTTGACCAGGACCAACGCGTCCGGGAGCGCGTCGAGTATGGCTGCGAGGCGAGCAGCGCCTCGGGATGGCCTGCTGCTCACGACGACGCTTCCTCCCTGATGTACCGCTTTTACCGCGATGTGCCGCTGGACCGGGACCTGCCCGCCGCCCGGTTTCGTGTGGTCCGGGGCGCCCGGCTGGTCTCGGGAGGGAGTCTACGGGCAGTGGTTGCGCTCGCGACGCCGGATGAGAGGGAGCCCACGTAGAGGATGTGCGGATCCCGGGCGCGACGGGTCATGACCGTGTGATCGATGGACCCTCGGTCACGGCCCGGTCGCAGGCAGCACGGGGCTCAGCTGCCGCCATCGGGAGATCTGGCAGCCGTCGGCCAGGCTGTAGCGCGCGTCGACGGAGCGGCCGTGCCAGGTCCCGGTGATGTGCGCGGTCGCCGGGCCGCCGTACTGCATCGTGCAGAGCGCGTCCTTGGGCACCGGGGCGAACGGGTCGCGCCCGTCGGAGGCGAACTCGTCGAGCTTCGCGCAGGCCGCGGCCGCCTCGGGGTGTGTCCCGCCGACGGGGGCGCAGCGCAGCTCGTACGTCCCGTCGTTGCCGCTGCCGGAGTCGGCGACCGTCAGGGTCAGCTTGTCGCCGGCCGGTCCGCCGCCGGACGGCAGGATGCCGTCGAGCAGGCCGACCGGGGCGGGGGCGGTGTGGATCGGGCCCGTGTCGGCGTGTGCGGCGACGGGCAGCGAGGCGCCGAGCGCCGCGGCGGAGGCGGCGGCGGTGAGCAGCAGCCGGGCCGCCGCACGGGGCGAGGCCGTGCGGGGCGAGGCCGCGCGGTGCGCGGGGCGGGTGGACTGACGACGCAGGAACATGCCGTGTCTAACGCCCGGGCGCGCGCGACGTTGCGCGCCGCGCCCGGGCTTTGCTCTGCGGCCCGACGTCCTAGTACCGTGGGGGCCGATTGGTGACGCGGCGCTCAGCTGTGTCATCATCTGCACACATCCCCGAGCGGTCTCGCACAGGGATAGTGCTGGAGGCGTCGCCTAGTCCGGTCTATGGCGCCGCACTGCTAATGCGGTTTGGGACTTAAATCCCATCGAGGGTTCAAATCCCTCCGCCTCCGCAGCAAGATCCGAAGCCCCGGTCCGTCTGGACCGGGGCTTCGTCGTGTCCGGGCCCCGGAGGGTGACAGAAGGGCGTTTTCGCAGGTCACAAGGGGTGGACCAAACGGATTTCACATGACGGCGGCAGTCATGTAATGTTCTTCCTGTCGCCGGGACAGCGCCGAAAGGCCGGGACCGGAGACAACAACAGAACAAGCACTCGTAGCTTAACGGATAGAGCATCTGACTACGGATCAGAAGGTTGCAGGTTCGAATCCTGCCGAGTGCACACAGGTGAGAGGCCCCCGGAGATGATCCGGGGGCCTCTTGCGTTGGGCTGTACAGCAGCGAAGTACAGCAACCGTGTCAGCCGCTACCTTCCATCGCGCCGGAAAGCTGGTCCAGCGCCGAGCGCACCTCTTCCTCGCTCGCCTCCGCGTAGACCTCCATCGTCATGGCGATCTGCGAGTGCCGCAGGATGCGCTGCGCGACCTTTGGGTGCACCTTGAGGGCGACCAGGAGCGAGCTGCACGTGTGCCGGGTGTTCCGCAGCGGGATCCCGCGGAGGCCGGCGCGACGGGCCCGCAGCGCGAACATCCGGGTGAGGTTCCCCGGCTCGATCGGCGTTCCGTACCTCGTCGTGAAGATCAGGCCGCGATCGTCCTGCCACGCGTCCCCGAGGGCCTTGCGGTCGCCGGACTGCTGAGCACGACGCATCCTGAGCGCCTTCAGGCAGAGCGCGGGCAGGGGCAGGAAGTCGTCCGAGTCCTCCGTCTTGGTCTCGCGGTGCAGGATCTGGCGGCCGGCGCGCTGGATCTGGTGGTCCACGTACAGCTCGCCGCGTTCGAAGTCGACGGACTTCCACGTCAGGCCCAGGACCTCACCGCGGCGGAGCCCCAGGCAGAGCACGAGCATCCACGCGGCGAACAGGTGGTCATCCCGAGCGGCGGCATCGGCGAGGAACTGCCCGGCCTCGGCGACCGACCACGGCTTGATCCGGCGGCGACGCGGCTTGGGCACCTTCACCAGGGAGGCGACGTTCTTGCTGATCTCCTCCTCGGTAACCGCGTGAGTCAGGGCGGCTCGCAGAGCGTCGCGGGCAGCCTGGATGACCCGGCGGGAGGGGTACGCCTCGCAGCAGTCCCCGACCGCGCAGCACTTCCGTCGGGCCGGCGCTCGCTTGGCGTCCTTCTCCTGGGCGCAGCACTGGCAAACGGTCGCCAGCTTGGTCAGCCACTCCCGCACATCGCGGACGGTCAGCCGGTCCAGCCGCTTCGCCCCAAGGTAGGGAGCGATGTAGAGCCGCACGCAGCCCTCATACGAGACGTACGACAGCGGGGCGAGGTTCGGCTTCACGATCGAGTCGAGCCAGTACGCGAGGAAGACGGACACCGTGCGGTGCCGGGTGGCGACGGGCCCCTTCTTCGCCTCCGCATGGAGGTCGAGCCACTTCTCGTGAACTTCATCCCGGGTCTTGCCGTACGCGTACTTTCGGGCCCGCTTGCCGTCCGGCTTGGTCACCCAGACATAGGCCGCGTAGCCGTTCTTGTAGGGGTAGATGGAGCCCTCACCGTTGCCGCGCTTGCCGCTCATGCCGCTTCTCCTTCAGCCTGCTGGGCAAGCCGCTCGATGTACTCGTCCACGTAGCGGGGGAGGATGCGCCGGCTGCGGCCGTCCTTGATGGAACGGATCTCGCCGGTGAGCACCAGCATCTTGGTCTTGGAGAGGCCGTAGCCGAGCATTTCGGCGACCTCCGCCGTGGTGTGCCACTTCCGTTGGATCACTGCCGTGGTCATGCGTCGGCTCCTTCCAAGGGCCTCTCGTTTTGCAGGGCTTCGCGGGCTAGTTCGCGGTTGTGTTCGATGTCGCGGCGGATGTTGGCGGCGAGCCAGGATTCGCCGGGGGTGTGGCCGTGGCCGGCGTAGGTCCAGTGGGCGAGCGTGAGCGTGGTCGGCTCGGGGCTGTCGTCGGGGTCGGGCAGGCCGAGGGAGGCGCGGTGTTGGGCGGCGCGGTAGTCGGCGCGGACCTGTCGTAGGGCGCCGAGGGTGGTGGAGTAGCTGCGGGATTTGGTGGAGAAGTGGCCGCGGAAGCCGAGCATGTGGGCCCAGTCTCGGAGCTTGCGGTCCGGGTAGTCGGCGTGGAGGTCCAGGCATGCCTCGATGAGTCGGCGGGGGTGTTCGGGGACGTCGAGGAGGAGCAGGGCTTCCTTGTTGCCGACGCGGCGGTCGACCGTGCCCGTGGTCTCAGCGGCCTTGGTCGCGTACTTGGCGACGTAGGAGGCCACGGCCTGTTCCGTGATCTCCGTGCCCTCCCCGAACGCCTTGATCGGCCGGACGTCGAGTTGGGTGCCCCACTCGAGGGTGCGGGCGGGGTGGTCGCCGGCGGGGTCGACGTCGACCCGGACGCGGGCGGCCGCGGCGTGGATCGCCTCCGTGAGCAGGGCGACGCTCGCCCAGTGCGGGGGCGAGTCCTCGGGGCCTTCGGGTCCGTCGAAGCGGATCACGGTGTGGAAGTGGACGGCGCCGCGCTTTTGGTACTCGGCGACCTTGCCGAAGGAGATCCGGGACTGTTCGCGGGCGGCCTTTTGGGTGAGGCCGGCGCGGGCGGCGATCTCGCGGCGCAGGTAGATCGTGAAGTAGCGCCAGAGCTCGGATGCGTGGTTGTTCCACAGGACCGCGCCCGCGTAGTCGTACGTGTTCGGGTCGAGTGGTGTGCCGAGTTCGGGGGCGGTCTCGTCGTGTCGGGTGCCGCAGCGGCAGGGCCGGGTGCCGGGGCGGTTGTGGACGGGGCCGAAGCTCGGGGCGGTGAGGGTGGCGAAGACGCGGGGGTGGTCGCGGATGGTGTGTGGGGTGCCCTTGGCGGGGTCGCCGACGAGGCCGGCGCGGATCAGGTGGTAGGTGTCGCCGGCGTAGGTCCAGGCGCAGGAGGGGCAGCGTGAGGCCCGGCGGTTGCCGCAAGCAATCCGGAGCCGGCCCCCAGGTTCATGCTCCGTCGAGTACGAGTAGAGGGCCTGCCCAGTGACGCGGTCGCGGGTGACCGTCGTGCCGGTCAGGTGGATGGGGTCGGTGCAGCCGCCGGTTCGGCGGATCTGGTCCTGGAGGCGGTCGAAGCCGGGGGACCCGGCGACCCTCAGCACGTCGGCGAGGGTGGCAGGGTCCAGGCCCGCCGCAGTGGCGGTGTCGCTCACGTCAGCACCTCCTGCCGGGCGGTCAGGAAGGCGGTGGCGAGCCAACGGGTGTAGGCGGGCGGGATGGCCTCGGTCAGTTCCTCACGGACGTTCGTCCAGGTGATGCCCATGGCCGTCTGCATCTCGGTGACGGTGGCCTTGCCGCCGCCCTCCCCGTACGCGGCCACGTAGGGGCCGTCGCGATAGACGCCGTGGCGGTAGCCGCGCACGTAGCCACGGTGCCGCGGGTGGGCCGGCGCCGCGGTCGCCCAGCGGCCGAGTTCGAAGTTGCGGTGACGCAGCACGCCGAGCCCGAACATCTCCCCGCACAGCGAGACGTCCTTACGGATCACGGCCCGTCCGTTGGGCTGCTCGATCACATAGGGAAGGCCCGTCGCGTCGAGCAGCGTCCTGGTCGCGGACAGCAGGTCGGTGTGTGTGCCGCCCCATCCTTGGGCGTGATTGGTGCCGACGGTGAGCGCACATCCGGCCTGGCAGGGGGGTGAGGCGTGCACGAGCGTGTACCGCTGGATCTCGCCTGTGGTGGTCAGGTCGGCGAGGTACTCCAGGGCGTCGCCGCGGTGGTAGGCGAAGGGGTAGCGGGGGCGGTCGGCGATGTCGCAGCCGTCCACGGTGAACCCGGCGAGCCTGTAGCCCCAGCCGGCGCCACCGGAGCAGGAGAACAGGTCGAGGACGCGAGCCATGCCGCTCACCGCCCGTTCCTGTGGGCGGGGCCGTGGTTGTCGGTGTAGTCCGACACGAGGGCTTTGACGTCGCTGTCGCCGTTGGCACGGTCCTGCGCGCCGCAGCTGCCGCACACGTAGTCGCCCTGGGAGGTCGTGTATTTGGTGCCGCCCCGCACGCGCAGGCCGGGACGGTCCTCGGTGGGCGTCAGGTCGCTGGGAAGCTTGCCGAACATGCCGGTCACCGCCCCACGCGTACGAGAGCGGAGACCGGGCGGACGGCGCGGGTGCCGGTGCCGTGGCAGGCCGGGCAGTGGGCGGTGATGGTGCGCAGGTGGCCGTGCCGGTCGCGGCCCCCGAGGGTGACGGCGGCGGACCCGAAGCCGTCGCAGGCCGGGCAGATGTGCACGCGGGCAGGGGTGGGCTGGGCCATGATGGAACTTCCTTCCGGATCAGTGGTTCGGGCAGGAGGCACGGCTCCGGAGCGGACGAAACTTGGCGGTAGAGGCCGCTCCGGGGCCGGTCAGTGATGCTTGGTCTCGTTGTTCATGAGCGAGCGCACGACGAGCGCGACGATCGCGAGCGAGCCGGCCGTGATGGCGACGGCGAGCAGCATGGAGACGAGGACGGCGCCGACCACCAGGACCGCAGCAGTGCCGCCACCGACGGCGAGGAGCAGTGCTCCAGGGGTGAGCTGCACCGTCGGCCGGCCAGGAGCCGCGGGAGCAGGCTCCGCCGTGTGGTGCGTGCACCAGCAGGCGGGTTTAGCGTGGCCGTGGTCCTCGACGACGGTTCCGGCGAGCGGGATCGTGCGGCCGGTGGGCTGGTCGTTGACCGGGATCTTGGGCGTGAACACGGTGTGATCTCCTTCCGGAACGGGTTCAGTTGATGAGGGAGCCGACGGCCGGGCCCAGGAAGCTGCCGGCGATGAGGTAGCCGCCGAGCAGGAGCAGAGCCACGAGCCACCACGGCGGCCGGGTGAGCTTGATCCCGAGGTAGCCGACGACGATCAGGGCGAGCCAGAGCGGGACATCCATGGCGGGTCCTCCTAGGCCGCGCAGCGGTGGGTACGGGCGGCGAGCTCGGCGGCAGAGCGGTTGTCGTACTCAGCGGAGAAGTCGCAGCGCGGGGCGGTGCAGGCGGCCGTGTGGCGTGCGCGTCCGCGGCCGTCGTAGAAGGTGGCGACCTGGACGGGACCGAACGTGCGCACGTCACGGAAGCGGCGATAGGCAGTCATGGCGGATCTTCCTTTCTGGTCAGGTGAGTTGGAGGTGCGAGGCGATCGCATCGGCCATCGGAGCGGGCACACCGAGCCGCGCCCGCAACACCTCCGGCGCCATCGGCGAACCGGTCGACGCCCGATGCGCATCAGCGATCTTCTGTGCGTGGTCGAGCAGGGCCGGCGGAACGGCCGGAGCAGGAGCAGCGGGCTCAGTGGGCGTCGGGGCAGCCTCAGGAGAAGGCAGTTCGGGCACGGGCTCCGAGGCCGGTGGGTCGACGCGGTCCACGGCGACGTCCGGCCCACCGGCCGGCTCCTCTACCAGCACCGGGGCAGGCTCTGCGGCCGGTTCGGTGGGTGAGTGGACCAGCAGGGTTCCGCCCAGGAAGGCCAGCGCAGGCCAGCCGGCCACGAGGATTCCGAGCCAGGCGGGCACGTCGGCCAGGTCGAGGAGACCGGCGGTCGCGATGTTGGCCCCGAGTGAGGCGAACAGAGCGATCAGGAACCAGGTCCAGGCCGAACGGTCCCGCCGGGCCGTACGCAGCCGACGCCACGCCGCCACAAGGAGCAGGTCGACGGAGATCGGGTAGGCCCACGCCTTCCAGCCGGTCTGTCCGGCCGCAGCGGCGAGGTCGTGCAGGTGGGCGAAGGACAGGGCCCCGGCGATCACGGCTTGGATGAGTACGGCATCCGGGCGGAGCGAGCGGTGCATGTCGTTCACCTCCTTCGAGGTGCGTCGGGCCGGGGCCGGGCGGGGACTGGTTCCGGCCGCCGGGCCCCGGCGGGTCAGTCGGTGGCTTCGCCGGAGCCGAGGCAGGTCAGGCACATGCCGGTCTGCTCGCCGGCGACGCGGCGCTTGCGTCCGACACGGACCGGGACGGAGACCTCACCCGAGCCCTTGCACACTGCGCACGGGGCAGGTGCCGGGGGCTCGGGGGCCTTCTTCGTGGCCATGTCCGTCAGCCCCGCTCGCTCGGGTAGCTGTGTCCGGCCGGCGGGTAGAGCGCGGTGCCCGCAGTCGCGTAGAACGAGGCGATCAGGCCGTAGGCGGTGACGTCGACGAACTCCGGGTCGGCGTCCGGTGTGGTGGCGTACGCGCTCAGGTCGGAGATGAGAGCGGATGTGACGTCGAGATCAGCGCAGGTCGAGCACATAGCGTCGGTCTCCTCTCGGATTCAGGCATGGGAGGGGTAGGGACCCGGCGCGAGACGGTCACGCCGACCGGTGGAACAGGGGTGTCAGGGGATCGCCGGCGCCTGCTCGGGCATCGGCGGGATGATCAGAGTCGGATCGATCGGCGCGAGCGGCCGGAACGGCTCCAGCGCCGGCAGATCCGGGATCAGGTGCGCGAACTCGCGGCAGGCAGCGACGGTTTCGGCCTCGCTGGTGTGCGGGGTGCGGATGCGGGACCAGCCGCCCGAGGCGTCCGCGGCAACCGCCTGACCGGGCCGGTCGGCGGGGATCGTGCACGCGGCGGGTACGGACTCGGGGGCGATGTCGTTCAGCCCCATCTCCGCGGTCTGCTTGTCGTTGACCCGGTGCACGACCCGGCCCGTGAGCTGGGCCCGGAGCATGGTCGCTCCCTTGCCGAGCTCGGAGCCGAACCGCTGCCCGCAGATCTCCAGGTAGATCCCGACCGCGCGGGACAACTGAGCCAGCCGGATCAGGCCGGTGACGATCCGCTCGCGCCGCTCTTCGTCCTTCTTCGAGGAGATCAGGAACAGTTCCGCGATCTCGTCGATCAGGACCACAACCGGTGCCGGCCGCAACCGCTCGGGCAGCGCCCAGACATCCGACGCACCATGCTTGGCCAGCAGGTCGAAGCGGTCCTCCATCTCCGCCACCAGAACATCGATCAGCGAGGCGGCATCATCCGGATTCGTCGCGAGGGCGGACAACCGGGCCGCATAGCGGAACTGCTCGACACCACGCTTGCAGTCGACCCCGACCAGAGCCACCGGCAGCTTCGCCAGCCCCTTGATCAAGTTCCGCTGGTACATCGACTTCCCCGACTGATTCGCACCCAGCGTCAGCGCGTGCGGGACCTGGCGGTAGTCCCGCTCGTACGCCGTCCCGTCATCCTTCAACGCCACCGGCACCACCAGGTCGCGGGCCTCAGCCTTCCGCGGCATCCGCACCCGACGCAGCACGTCGTAGCCAGTCATCCGCAGCTCGACGAAACCAGGCTTGGTCGCGAACACGTGCACCGAGTGGACACCCCAGGCGTGCCGCAGACGCTCAGACGCCGCAGCGATATCCGCCGGCTCCAGACCCGCGGGCAGCCGGAGCGTGACCCGAAGACCCGTCGACGTCCCCCGAACCCGGCGAACCCTCGGAGCCACCGGCTGCACCTCACGGCGAGCGACACTGCGAGCCATGAACGCCCGCAGACCCGACGGCTGCACCGTCAGACCGCACACATCCATCGTGGTCCGGTACTGCGCAGTGAACCGCACCCACGCAGCCGGCATCCCGACCGTCGCCCAGTACGCCCGCGGGGCCCGCACCTTCATGTAGCCGACGCCGCCGGCAGTCGCTATCGCGCCCGAGGCCTCCAGCCACACCGCCAGGTCAGTCACGACTCAGACCCCCGACGTCAGCGCGATCGCACGGAACGAGATCCCGTGGCGCTTCTGCCCGTTGAACTCGTTCTCCCAGTCACGCGCCTTCAGCCCCGTGACGGCGACCGGCGTACCCGGCGCAAGCCCCTCAGGGATTCCCGTCTCCGGCACGGTCACCTGGTAGAGGTTCCCCTCCCCCTCGTCCGAGACCAGCAGGCCCACCGTCGACAGCGGCGCCTTCGTCTCCCGGTCGACGGCACGCTCACCCGTCACCTTGTTCGCCATCTTCGGCGCCGGCGGAGTGGCCACGAAGACGACGGCGGTCGAGAGGTCAATCTTGAAGGACGGCATTTACGTCTCCTCTATACGAGCCTCACTCCTGCACTCATGTACAGGAGTAATGAATAGAAGAGTGCCCAACTCCTGTACATGAGTCAAGTGCTAGCGGCCCGCCTGGAGTTGGGTTGGCCTGAAGTTGCCGGTCAGATCAGTCCTGAGCTGGGAAGCGGTAGTCGAGGATGAACTGGTCAGCAGCCATGACCGTGTCACAGACCTCGACGACCCGCCCTGTGTCCGAGATCGCGTTTCGGACAAGACGGATGACGGGTGCACCAGGGCTCAGCGCCAGAGCCGTCCCCTCAGCCTTCGTCGCGAGGTGCGCGCTGACCGTCTCGGTGAACTCTGCGAGCTGGTGCCCGTTCTCTTCCAATCGGGCGTAGATCCCGCCACCACCAGGGTTGTCAGCGAACATCTCCGGGATGTCCTTGACCACGTCCCACGGCAGGTACGAGGTCGCTTCTTCGGTGGGGACGCCATCACGAAAGTACCGGCGCTTGCGTGCGAGCACCTTGGAGCCCGGCAGCACCTCGAGTCGCTCGGCAACCGACACCGGCGCATCCGTCGGGCCGACGAACAACACGTTCACCGAGGGGACTCCCCCGGACTGCTCTGCTTCGGCGAGATACGCCGCCTTGCCCGCCTTGCGGTGAGCACGCCGGAACCGGTCCGAGGACTTGCGCTGAACTGGCGGGCGCGAGCGCACGAACGAACCGCGGCCGTGGTGCGTCTCGATCAGTTGCGACGCCCGGAGCTCCGATACGGCCTTGCGTACCGTGCCGGATGCCACCCCGTAGCGATCCATCAAGACGGCTTCGCTCGGCACCGGCGCTCCCGGCTCAAGCTCGCCTGATTTGATCTGCGCGGCCAGGTCATCCGCGATCTGTAGATACTTCGCCTTCGCCGAAGACGACACGCTGCCACTCGCCATAGTCCTACAGTCTCTCCTATTCTCCTGTACATGAGTAACAGCGACCCTCAGAAGCCGTCAACGCCCCTCCACTCGGTATCCGTGGCGGGTGTGGTGGTGCGGGATGACGGGCGCGTACTGGTGATCCGTCGCGCCGACAACGGGCGGTGGGAACCGCCGGGCGGGGTGCTGGAGCTGGACGAGGCCATCGAGGACGGGGTGGTCCGTGAGGTCTACGAGGAGACCGGGATCAAGGTACGCGCCGAGCGGCTGACCGGTGTCTACAAGAACATGTCGATCGGGGTCGTGGCTCTGGTCTTCCTGTGCCGCCCCGAAGGTGGACACGAACAACTCTCGGACGAGTCGACTGCGGTCGCGTGGCTAAGCCCCGACGAGGTTGTTACGGCGATGAACGAGGCATACAGCGTCCGCATCACGGATGCCCTGAACAGTGCTGCAGCGCCCATGATCCGAGCCCACGACGGCCGCAACCTCACCGAGCCGGCGGGCAACTAGTCCTCCAACCGTCCATGGGCGACGAGCTGTTACAGGTTTCTCTACCTCATCAAGCCCGGCTGCGCTCCGCTCCGCCGGGCGGGCTCCCGGCTCCGCCTGGGGCTGCGCTCCTGCCTTCGGCCCGCTCCGCCCCTGCTGCGCCGACGCCCGCCCACGTGAAAGACGCCGGGCCCGTGAGTCGAGCACCAGGTATGCACGGCCACGGTCGCAGAGGATGCCTCCGGCGGGGATCGGCCGGCACCAGGATGGAGGGGGCGCCGTCGCCGACCGCAGGCGCATCGTGGTGAGCGTGGTGGGCTCCCATCCCGACCACCATCGACCCAGGCAGAGCCGAGCAGACGCGGCCCAGGGGCGTCAAGGTCGTTCGTACAGTGGCGCGCTCCACCTTGACGCCCCTGAACCACGCCCGCTCCACGGTGTGTGGGTCGACGGCGGACGGGATGGGAGC
>NZ_WWIA01000627.1 GCF_009870065.1 Streptomyces sp. SID5785
GAGCGCATCACGGTCAGCGGCCGGGTCCTCGACCGCGAAGGGCGCCCGGTCCGCGGCCAGTTGGTGGAGATCTGGCAGGCCAACGCCTCGGGCCGGTACGCCCACCAGCGCGACCAGCACCCCGCCCCGCTCGACCCGCACTTCACGGGCGTCGGCCGCTGCCTGACCGACGAGGCGGGCCGGTACCGGTTCACGACGATCAGGCCGGGCGCCTACCCGTGGCGCAACCACCTCAACGCGTGGCGGCCCGCACACATCCACTTCTCGCTCTTCGGCACGGCGTTCACCCAACGGCTCGTGACACAGATGTACTTCCCCGGCGACCCGCTCTTCCGCCATGACCCGATCTTCCGGTCGGTCACCGACGACGCCGCGCGCGACCGGCTGATCGCCACCTACGACCACGGCCTGTCGCAGCCCGAGTTCTCGCTCGGCTACCGCTGGGACATCGTGCTCGACGGCCCGTCCGCCACCCGCACCGAAGGAGACCGGCAGCCGTGACCGCCACCCCGGGCCTCACCGCCTCCCAGACCGTCGGCCCCTTCTACGGGTACGCGCTCCCGTTCCCCGGCGGCGGCGACATCGCTCCCGCGGGCGATCCGCGGACCCTCACCCTGCACGGCGTCGTCCGCGACGGCGACGGCGCGCCGGTGCCGGACGCGCTCCTGGAGTTCTGGCAGGCCGCACCCGACGGCTCACGCGGCGGAGCGCCCGGGTCGCTGCGCCGCGATCCCGTCACCGGGGCGGTCGCCGGCCGGGACGGCACCGCCTTCACCGGGTTCGGACGCGTCCCCACGGACGCCGACGGCCACTACACCGTGCGCACCCTGCCGCCGGGCGACCGTGCGCCGTACCTCTGCGTGCTCGTGTTCGCGCGCGGCCTGCTCCATCACCTCCACACCCGCGCGTACCTGCCAGGACACCCGGACGACGCGCTGCTCGCCGCCCTCCCGGAGCACCGGCGGGCCACCCTGCGCGCGACACCGGAGCGGGACGGCGTGCTCCGCTTCGACATCAGGCTCCAGGGGGACGACACCGAGGAGACGGTCTTCCTTGAGTTCCTCTGACGCCCCCGGCCCCGCCCCGCTGCCGGACGGCGCCGACGTGGGACTCCTCTCGCCCGGACGGGCCGGCTCCGCGGTGGAGGCGGCGACCGGCGACCGCGCCCTGCTCCAGGCCCTGCTGGACGCCGAGGTGGCGCTCGGCCGGGCGCTGGGCGCGCCGGAACCCGTCCTGCGGGAGATGGCCGCCGCGGCGCGCGCCGAGCGCTTCGACGCGCGCTCGCTCGCGGAGCGCGGCCGGGCGGGCGGCAACCCGGTGATCCCGCTCGTCGCCGACCTCCGCGCCGCCGTGAGCCCCGAGGCCGCCGCCTGGGTGCACCGGGGCGCGACCAGCCAGGACATCCTGGACACGGCGCTCATGCTGCTCGCACAGCGCGCCAGGACACTGGTGCTGGCCGACCTGGACGCCACCGCGGACACCCTGGCCGGACTCGCCGCCGCGCACCGCGACACCCCCATGCCGGGGCGGACCCTCACCCAGCACGCCGTACCGACCACCTTCGGGCTCAAGGCGGCCGGCTGGCGGGCGCTGGTCCTCGACGCCCGGGACCGGCTCGCCGCGCTCGCCCTGCCGGCGCAGCTGGGCGGGGCGGCGGGCACCCTGGCCGCGCTCGACGGCCGCACGGAGCTGCTCGCCAAGTACGCGGCGCACACCGGCCTGGACGCCCCGCCGTTGCCGTGGCACGTCCTGCGCACCCCGGTCGCCGAACTGGGCGCGGCGCTCGGTCTGCTGGGGGGTGCGCTCGGCAAGCTCGCCGCCGACGTGCTGGTCCTCTCGCGGACCGAGACGGGAGAGGTGAGCGAAGGCAGCGCGGGCGGCTCCAGCGCGATGCCGCACAAGGCGAACCCCGTGCGGGCCACCCTGATCGCCGCGGCCGCCCGGCGTCTGCCGCAGCACGCCGCCGTGCTCCTGGCCTCGATGGCGGCCGAGGACGAGCGGCCCGCGGGCGCGTGGCACGCCGAGTGGGGGACCCTGCGGGACGCGCTGCGGGACGCGGGCGGCGCCGCGCGCGACGCGGCGGAGCTCACCGCGAGCCTGCGTGTCCACCCGGACGCGATGCGCGCCCGACTGGAGCTGACCGGGGGGCTGATCGTCTCCGAACGCCTGGTCGCGGTGCTCGGGCGGACGCTCGGCCGGGACCGTGCGCGGCGGCTGCTGACCGGTGCGGCCCGGGACGCCGCGACCGGCCCGCGTCCGCTGGAGGAGATCCTCGCCGCCCTGCCCGAGGTGCGCGACGCGCTCGGCACGCAGCGCCTGCACCGCCTGCTGGACCCGGCGCAGTACCTGGGCGCTGCACCGGAACTGACGGACCGTGCGCTGAGCCGCACGGCACTGAGCCCCCGTAACCAGGAGGAGGGCTGATGCCTCTTCTGCACCACGCCGTCGACGGACCCGCCGACGCACCCGTGCTCGTCCTCGGTCCGTCGCTGGGCACGAGCCTGCGGCTGTGGGACGCCCAGGTACCGGCCCTGGCCCGCGCCCGCCGGGTCGTGCGCTACGACCTGCCGGGACACGGCCGCTCCCCCGCCGCACTGCTGCGCGAGCCCTCGGTCGCCGAACTCGGCCGTCTCGTACTGGAGTTGGCGGACCACGCAGGAGCGGACCGGTTCGCGTACGCGGGAGTGTCCCTGGGCGGGGCGGTCGGCGCCTGGCTCGCCGTGCACCACCCGGACCGCGTCGCACGGCTCGCCCTCGTGTGCTCCTCCGCACACTTCGGCGATCCGGACGGCTGGCGGGAGCGGGCCGCCGAGGTGCGGGCCGAGGGCGTGGGACGGCTGGCCGACTCGGCGCCCGACCGCTGGTTCGCCCCCGGCTTCGAGGACAGCGGACGCCTGCGGGCGCTCGTCGCCGACCAGCGGGCCGCCGATCCCGTCGGGTACGCGGCGTGCTGCGAGGCCCTGGCCGGATACGACCTCGGGGCACGGCTCGACCGGATCGCCGCACCCACGCTCGTGCTCGCCGGGCGCCAGGACGCGGCCACGCCCCCGGTGCACGCACGGCGGCTCGCCGACGGGATCGCCCGGTCCACGCTCGTGGAGCTCGACGGCGCCGGCCACCTGGCCCCGGCCGAGCAGCCGGAACAGGTGCTCACGGCCCTCCTCAGCCACTTCGGCATCCCGGCCGACCACGACGGGCACGCGGCCGGGGCGTCCGTGCGGCGCGCGGTGCTCGGCGACCGGCACGTCGAGCGGGCCGCCTCCGCCGCGAACGCCTTCACCGGCCCCTTCCAGGACTTCCTCACCCGGTACGCCTGGGGCGGGATATGGACCCGCCCCGGCCTCGACCGGCGGACCCGCAGCTGCATCACCCTCACCGCGCTCGTCGCGCACGGCCACTACGACGAACTGGCCCTGCACGTCCGCGCGGCGCGCAGGAACGGGCTCACGGTCGAGGAGATCCAGGAGGTCCTGCTCCAAAGCGCGGTGTACTGCGGGGTGCCGGCCGCCAACCGGGCGTTCGCCGTCGCGGACCGCGTCCTCACCGAACCCGCCCCGCACGAGGAGAGCGCGTCATGACGACCCCCGACCGCACCATCGTCGCCGTCGTCGGCGCCGGCCCGGCCGGGCTGCTGCTGGCGCGGCTGCTGCACCGGGCCGGTATCGGCTGTGTGGTCCTGGAGTCCCGGGACCGCGCCTACGTCGAGCGGCGCCAGCGCGCCGGCATCCTCGAACAGGGCACCGTCGACGCGCTGCGCGCATGCGGCGCGGCCGGGCGACTGGACCGCGAGGGCCTGGCCCACGACGGCATCGAACTGCGCTGGAACGGGCGCGGGCACCGCATCGACCTCCCGTCCCTCACCGAGGGGCGCAGGGTGTGGGTGTACGCCCAGACCGAGGTCGTCAAGGACCTCGTCGCGCTGCACCTGGCGGACGGGGCACCCCTGTTGTTCGATGCCGAGGTCACCGCAGTGACCGGCGCGGACACCGAGCGGCCCGTCGTCCACTACACGCACGAGGGCGCCGAGCGCACCCTGGCGTGCGACTACGTCGTCGGCTGCGACGGCTTCCACGGAGTCGTCCGCACGGCGATCCCCGAAGGGGAACTGCGCACGTTCGAACGGGCCTACCCGTACGCGTGGCTCGGGATCCTCGCCGACGCGCCCCCGTCCTGCGAGGAGCTGATCTACGCGCACTCGCCGCGCGGGTTCGCCCTGCACAGCATGCGCTCCCCGTCCGTGAGCCGGCTCTACCTCCAGGTCCCGGTCGGCACCGACCCGGCGGCCTGGAGCGACGAGCAGATCTGGGACGAGCTGGAGGCTCGGTTCGCCGTCGACGGCCCGTGGCGGCTCAACCGCGGTCCCGTCACGCAGCGTTCGGTCCTGCCGCTGCGCAGCCACGTGACAGAGCCCATGCGCTGGGGACGGATCCTGCTCGCCGGGGACGCGGCCCACATCGTGCCGCCGACCGGCGCCAAGGGCCTGAACCTCGCCGTGTCCGACGTCGTCCTGCTCGCCCGGGCCTTCGCCGAGCAGGCGTCGACGGGGTCGGCGGCCGGGCTCGACGCCTACTCGGACGCGTGTCTGCGCCGGGTGTGGCGGGCCGAGCACTTCTCCTGGTTCATGACGACGACCCTGCACACGGCCCCGGACCAGAACCCGTTCGACACCCGGCTGCAGCTCGCCCAGCTCGACCGGATCGCCGCGTCACCGCACGCGGCGGCCGAACTCGCCCAGAACTACGCGGGGTTGCCGGTCCACTGATCCCGCCCGGGGCGCCGCGCGCCGGAGCGCACGGGCGGCGGCGCCGGTCAGCCCCCGGCCGCGCCGTCCCGGTCGTTCAGCCACTGGGCGAGCACGGCGGCCTCGCTGTGGCTCGCGTCGCGGGTCGCCGTGAGCAGGGTGACCCTGCCCCGGGCCGCCAGATCGCGCAGCTCCCGCACGGCGTCCTCGTGGTCGGGGTCCTGCAGCTCGGCGACGTAGCGCCGGCGGAAACCGTCGAAGAGCTTCGGATCGTGGTGGTACCAGTGCCGCAGGTCGGTGGAGGGCGCGACGTCCTTGGCCCAGTCGTCGAGGTCCGCGCGCTCCTTGCTCACCCCTCGCGGCCAGAGCCGGTCCACCAGGATCCGCTTGCCGTCCTGGGGCGACGGCTCCTCGTAGATCCTGCGGTACTGCACGTTGTCGGCCATGACATCGAACCTTTCGTCCTCTCCACCCTCTCGCGCCCCGCCCGGGCCGTCATCCCGTCGGGTCGCCGGGACCCGTGCGGATCGCGGTCACCTCGTACGCGACGAAGGAGCTGCGGGCCCTCCCGCGGCAGGTCAGCTGGTACGAGGGGGTCCGCCGTGCGCTCACCTCGACGTCGAGCAGGGCGGGTCCCGGTCCCCGGGACGCGAGGCGCACGGACCACCGGTGCTCCTGCCGCCGGACGGTGTCGAGGACCGTGTGGTCGTGGCGGCCCGCGGGGCCGAAGCGGCGCAGCGCGGCGGCGACCGCGACCTGCTGGGGCGGGAAGAGGTCGGTGTATCCGCGCAGGTTCTCCGCGTGCACGCGGCCCGCGAGATGTTCCTCCACCGCGGTGACGGCGGTCGTGTCGTCGAGTCCCCCGTAGTAGACGCCGTCCGGGGCGACGACGACGCTCGCGGCGAACCGGTCACCGCCGACGTGCGTGCACTCCCACACCTGCCCCGGCAGCCGCTCGCTCAGGGCAGCGGCCACCGGCCGGCCGCGCAGGGCGCAGCACGTGTCGTGACGGCCGTGGGTGCAGACGAGGACGACGGGAGGCCGGCCCGTCTCGCCGGGGGCGTCGAGACCGGCGACGATCCCGGCCAGATCCGCGTCGCGCTCCCAGGTACCCCAGTGCTGGCGGTGGGCGCCCGTGCCGTCGTGGCGCAGGACCGCCCAGCGCTGGGCGGTGGTGTCCCGGATCCGGGCCCGCTCGTGCCGCCGGATCAGGAGCACGCGCGCGCGGGCCGCCTGCGCGGCGGCGTAGACGAGCGCCTTGATCTCCGGATCGAGGTCGAGGCCGTCGAAGCCGTTCGGCGGCCAGCCGCCGCGGTACTCGACGAGGATCCAGACCACGCCGTGCGGCGCCGTGCCCGCGAGGGCGTCCCCGCGGGTGCGGGCGGAGTCGGCGCAGAAGAAGCGCTCGGCCGCGGTCACGTCCGTGGTCGGCGTTCTGCCGCTGGCTCGGTGCCCGGGTCCGGGACGAGGACGCCTGCGCGCAGGAGACGCCCGGCGAGGCCGACGCCGACGTCACCGGCCGGGCGCGCCAGGCCGTCGAGCAGGCGCCGCACCGCGGGCAGGTCCCCCTCGGCGAAGTCGAGCCAGCCCGCGCGGGTGCGCAGCCGGGTGCCCTCGAGGCGCGCCTCGATCC
>NZ_WWIA01000628.1 GCF_009870065.1 Streptomyces sp. SID5785
TCTTGCCGCTGAAGGTGTGGTCGAGGCAGGCCTGGTTGCAGCCGATGCAGGTGTTGATGGTGTCGGAGCGGTCGGCGGCGGCCTTGTTCACGAACTCCGGGTCCGCGAGCATCGGGCGGGCCATCGAGACCATGTCCGCGGCCCCGTCGGCGAGCAGTTCCTCGGCGAGCTCGGGGGTGTTGATGCGGTTCGTCGTGACGAGCGGGATCGAGACCTCGCCCATGACCTTCTTGGTGACCCAGGTGTAGGCGCCGCGCGGGACCGAGGTGGCGATGGTGGGGATGCGGGCCTCGTGCCAGCCGATGCCGGTGTTGATGATCGTGGCGCCCGCCGCCTCCACCTCCTTCGCGAGCTGCACGACCTCGTCGAGGGTGGAGCCGCCGGGCACGAGGTCGAGCATGGAGAGGCGGTAGATGACGATGAAGTCGCTGCCGACGCGCTCGCGGACGCGGCGGACGATCTCGAGGGGGAAGCGGGTCCGGTTCTCGTAGCTGCCGCCCCAGCGGTCGGTGCGGTGGTTGGTCGCGGCGACGATGAACTCGTTGATGAGGTAGCCCTCGGAGCCCATGATCTCGACGCCGTCGTACCCGGCGGACCGGGCGAGCTCGGCGGCGCGCGCGAAGTCCTCGACCGTCTGCTCGACCTCGGCGTCGGTGAGCTCGTGCGGCGGGAAGGGGCTGATGGGCGCCTGGACGGGGCTCGGTGCGACGAGGTCCTCGTGGTACGCGTACCGGCCGAAGTGCAGGATCTGCATCGCGATCCTGCCGCCGGCGGCGTGCACGGCGTCGGTGACCTCGCGGTGCTGCGCCGCCTCTTCCTCGGTGGTCAGCTTGGCGCCGCCGCCCCAGGGCCGGCCCGCTTCGTTCGGTGCGATGCCGCCGGTGACCATGAGGCCGACTCCGCCGCGGGCCCGCTCGGCGTAGAAGGCCGCCATGCGGGCGAAGCCGTTCTCCGCCTCCTCGAGGCCCACGTGCATCGAGCCCATCAGGACGCGGTTGGGCAGCGTCGTGAAGCCCAGGTCGAGCGGGGCGAGCAGGTGCGGGTATCGACTCATGGGTCCCTCCACGGCGGCGAACGTCGTCCCAGTTGTAGACGACCCCCCGCGCCTTGTGCAACAAGTTGCAAAAGAGACCTGCGCCACGCGCTCCGCCCGCTGGGGCGTGTCTACGTCTCCAGCACCTCCGCGACCCACCCGTAGGGCAGCTCGCGCCCGTCGACGGTCACCGCCTCGACAGCGCCGCTGCGGGGATCGACCTCGGCCTGCACGCCCTCGCCCGCGTAGCGCGGATACCCCGACTCGCCCCGGCGGCCGGTGGCGGTCACGGTCACCGCGCGCAGCGGATTGCCGTGGTCCGTGCGGCCCTCGGCATCGGTGAGCCGGGGCTTGATCTGGAGGGTGAGCCGCTCGGGCGGTGCGGACATCTCTCGCGATTCGCTCATGCCCGGAGACTAAGACGCCGTTCCGGGACCCGCCCCTCCACGAGAAGGCGGACCGAGGCCAGTTGTAGAGTGCAACCAGCATCGGAAAGGACCCCGCCGTGGCAGCAACCGAGTCCGCCCCCGCCCGCGCGGAGGCCGTCGCCGGCATCCAGCGCGAACTGACGGTCTTCGCGCGGCGCGCCCGCGCCATGGCGGCGCGCATGCACCCCGAGCTCTCGCTCGTCTCGTTCACCCTGCTCGGCCACCTCGACGAGCGGGGCGGCTGCCGCGCCACGGACCTGGCCGCGCACTACGCACTGGACAAGTCGACGGTCAGCCGCCAGGTCGCCGCCCTCGAGCGGGCCGGGCTCGTGGCGCGCCGGACGGACCCGGACGACCACCGGGTACAGGTGCTGGCGCCCACCGAGGCGGGCGCCCAGATCCTGGAGCAGGTCACGCTCAGCCGCCGCCGGGCCCTGCTGGAGCGGCTCGGTGACTGGCCCGAGGCGGACCTGGAGCAGTTCGCGGCCTATCTGACGCGCTACAACGAGGCCTCGCAGGGCATCTAGAACGCCTTCCGGAACGCCCCGGGCCAAACCCCCCGATCGCCCCCGGCCCTCGACGCGTCAGGCCGCCGCGGGCACCCGCGCCGCGCGGAACCGGGTGGTACGGCGCAGCCGGAAGCCGAGCGACTCGTAGAGCCGGATCGCGTTGGCGTTGCGTGCGCCCGTGTGCAGGAACGGCGTCTCGCCCCGCTCCACGATCCCCGCGGCGACCGCCCGCACGAGCCGCCCCGCCAGCCCCTGGCCGCGGTGGTCCGGGTCGGTGCAGACGGCGCTGATCTCGGTCCAGCCGGGCGGGTGCAGCCGCTCGCCCGCCATCGCGACGAGCGCGCCGCCGCGCCGGATGCCGAGGTAGGTGCCCAGCTCGATCGTGCGCGGCAGGAACGGCCCGGGCTGCGTACGGGCCACGAGGTCGAGCATCTCCGGAACGTCCTCGGCGGTGAGCCGGACGGCCTCGGGGTCCGGCACGGCGTCCACCCGGTCACCGACGAGCTGCACCCCGGCGAAGTCCGCCGTCAGCTCCCAGCCCTCGGGCAGGTCGACGGACACCCCCGGCAGCGGCACGACGGCGCCGGGCCCGGCGAGCGCCGCCAGGTCGGCCCAGTCGGCGGGGCCGGGGTCGTCCGGCAGCGCCAGCCAGGGCGACACGTCGAGCGGGTAGCGCAGCACCCGGCCGCGCCGCTCGGCGAGCGCCGCGTGCGGGCCCTCGAGCGCCGCGTGCGCGGGGTTGTCGAGCACCCGCTCACCGGCCCGCCCCGGCGCGGCCGTGCCGCCGCGCTCCTCGTACGTCCGGGTCATCCGGACACCCCTTCTCCCGGGCGGTTGCGCGCTGCGCCCGCGCCCGCCGCTCACGTCCCGCGGCCATGACCCTCATGACCGGCACCCTGGACGAACCGTCCGCGCCGGGGCCCGCATTCCCGTGGGCCTCCCTGTTCACGACACCGCAACGCGTTCACCCGGCCGCAACACCGCCGTACGGCCGCGGTCACGCCCCGCGTTGCTCCGCGGCGGCCGCTGTTGGCATGCTGGCGCGATGCCTCCCGTGCCTCCCGCGACGTCCGTGCCGCTCACCGACCACGTCGAGTCGCTCCTGGACTCCGGGTCCCCGCTGCCGATCGTGGCCGCGGGCGACCCGGTGCTGCGCCGCCCCGCGGAGCCCTTCGACGGGCAGCTGTCCGGCGATCTGCTGGCCCGGCTCGTCGAGGCGATGCGCGCCACGATGCACGCGGCGCCGGGAGTGGGGCTCGCCGCGCCGCAGATCGGCGTGCCGCTGCGGCTCGCGGTGCTCGAGGACGCGGCGGCCGTGCCCGACGAGGTGCGCCTGGCGCGCGGGCGGGTGCCGCTGGCGTTCCGGGTCCTCGTGAACCCGTCGTACGAGGCGGCGGGCGGACGCGTCGCGGCCTTCTTCGAGGGCTGCCTGAGCGTGCCCGGCTACCAGGCGGTGACCGCCCGGCACGAGCGGGTGCGGCTGCGCGGCCTCGACGAACGCGGGCGCGTGCTCGACGAGGAGGTCGCCGGCTGGCCCGCCCGGATCGTCCAGCACGAGACGGACCATCTGGACGGGACCCTGTACCTGGACCGCGCGGAGCCGCGCTCGCTGACGACCACCCAGGCCGCGGCCGCGCGCTGGGCCGATCCCACGCCCGAACGGGCCGCGCGGGAGCTGAGGTTCACCCTGCCCGGCACGGACTGAGCCCGCGCCGGGGCCCGCGCGCGGGTCAGCCGAGCTGCGGCATCTCCCCGGTCGTCCGGGTGACGTCGATGACGGAGAACGCCGCGCCCTGCGGGTCGGCCACGGAGGCGAAGCGCCCGAAGGGGCTGTCCATGGGCCCGAAGTGCAGCTGTCCGCCGAGCCGTCGGACCGTGTCCACCGCCGTGTCGCAGTCCGCGACGACGAAGTAGACGTTCACGTAGGACGGCACCTCCGGCGGGAAGTCCTCCGTCATCCTCATGCGGCCGAGCACCGGCTGCCCGCCGAGCTGCCACACCTGGAAGTCGACCTGCTCGTCGGGCAGTTGCTTCGCCTCGTACGGGAACAGCGTGGTGAAGAAGGCGTCGGTCCGGCCCGGCTCGCGCACGGTGACCTCGGCCCAGCAGAACGCGCCCGGCTCGTTGACCGACTCGAAGCCCCGGTGCGCGTCGGCCTGCCAGACGCTGAAGGTCACGCCGCCGGGGTCCTGGGCCGTGACCATGGTGCCGAAGTCGCCGACCCGCATCGGATCCATCATGAGCGTGCCCCCGGCGCTCTTGATCCGCTCGGCCGCGGCCGCGACGTCCGGCGAGGCGAGGTACAGGTTCCAGGCCGCCGGGACGCCCTCGGGGGTGCCCGGCATCTGCGGGCACAGCGCGGCGACGTGTCTGCCGTCCGCGTCCTTGGCCTGCGTGTAGTCGCCGAACTCCGCGGCCGAGGGGTCGTAGGTCCAGCCGAACAGCTCGGCGTAGAAGGCCTTCGCGGCCTCCAGGTCGGCGAACATCGCGTCGGCCCAGACCGGCGCGCCTTCCAGTGGTGCGGGCATGTCGCGGAAGCCTTCCGTGGGAGCGCCCGGCCCGGCGTGGCCCGGCGGCTGCGGTTCCACGCTAGGACGGGCGGGCGCACCCCGCGATCCGTGGCTCAGGCGGGTGCGGGCCCGGGGTCGAGCGCCGGGGCGACCAGGTCGAAGGCCTCGTCGAGGAGGGCGACCGGGTCAGGGGCGGTGTCGCTCGCGCTCCAGCGCTGCAGGACGACGTGGAAGGCGGTCAGGGCCGTGCCGGCGGCCAGGCGCGGATACAGATCAGTGGCGGCGTCGCGTCCGAGCCGGTGGGCGAGCTCCGCGGCGAGCTCCTCGCGCCAGCGGTCCTGTCGCTCCAGGAAGCGGGCGAGCAGCGCGGGCGTGCCGAGGATGAGCCGCACGACGCGCAGGGCCCGCTCGGAGTGGGCCGCGCACGTGGTCACCGGGACCCGCACGGCGTGCCGCAGGGACAGCGCCGGCGCCTCGCCGTCCGGCCGGGCCGCGAGCGCGCCCCGCATGTCGGTGCCCATGTCCGCCAGGAACTGGACGACGACGTCCTCCTTGGACGCGAAGTAGCGGAAGAAGGTCCGCTTGGAGACCCCGGCGGCCGCCACGATCTCGTCGACCGTGACCCCGTCGAAGCCCTTGAGGGCCAGCAGTTGCAGCGCCGACTCGGTCAGCTCGTCCGAGACGAGCTGCCGCTTGCGGGCGGCGAGGCTCAGATCAGGTCGCGTGCTCACACCCGCATCATACATGCCATGCCACGCATGACACCGGGAGGCGTCTTGACACCAAGTGCCATTGGCGCCAGCCTGTGCCACATGACGCAGAAGCAGGACAGCAGTCGACAGCAGGGCGGCCGCGGGAAGCAGTCCCCCTGGACCGCCGAGCACATCGCCGACCAGAGCGGCCGGGTGGCGGTCGTGACGGGGGCGGCGGGCG
>NZ_WWIA01000629.1 GCF_009870065.1 Streptomyces sp. SID5785
CCACGACGCACCCGTCACCCGGCGACGAACCCTCAACCCGCAACGGCGGCTACCGTGGGTCAGATGAGCCCGAACGCGCAGACCCCGGCGACCCCCAGTCCCCGCTCCCTCGCGGAGTCGCTGCGCGCCGGCACCGACGAGGATCTGGCCCGGCTGCTGCGGGCCCGCCCGGACCTGCTCAGCCCGGTGCCGGGCGACCTGACGCAGCTCGCGACCCGCGCCGGCACCCGCGCCTCCGTGATCCGCGCCCTGGACCACCTGGACCGCTTCACCCAGCAGGTCGCCCAGGCCCTGGCCGTGGCCCCGGACCCGGCCCCGTACGCCGCCCTGCACGCCCTGCTCCCCGGTGAGGACGCCGCGACCACGCTGCCCGGCGCCGTCGCCACCCTGCGCGAACAGGCCCTGGTCTGGGGCGGCGACGACCAGCTCCGCCTGGTGCGCACCGCCCGCGAACTCCTCGCCCCGAGCGCCCAGCACCCCTCCCCCACCGGCCTCGGCCCGACGGTCGCCGAGGCCACCTCGGGCATGTCCCCGACCCGGCTGCAGGAGCTGGTGGCGACGGCCGGGCTGCCCTCCACCCACGACCCGGTCTCGGCGGTGGCGGCGCTGAGCGAGCTGTTCTCGTCGCAGGACCGGATGGCCGCCCTGCTCGACGAGGCCCCGGCCGAGTCCGTCGACGTACTGAACCGTCTGGTGTGGGGCCCGCCCTACGGGCAGGTCACCGCGCGCCCCGCCGCGCACCTGCGCTGGCTGCTCGACCGCGGGCTCCTGCTGCCGACGAGCCCCGGCACGGTCGTGCTGCCCCGCGAGGCGGCGCTGCACCTGCGCGGCGGCCGGGCGCACCGCACCCTGGAGCCGCTGCCGCCGGCGGTCACGGTGAAGGCCGAGCACCGTGCGCAGGTGGTGGACGCGACGGCCGCCGCCGAGGCGTACACGGCGCTCGCGACGGTCGAGGAGCTCCTGAAGGACTGGGACGAGGGCGGCCCGGCGGTGCTGCGCGCGGGCGGCCTGAGCGTGCGCGACCTCAAGCGCACGGCGGCGGCCCTGGACGCGCCGGAGCAGACCGCCGCCTTCTGGGTCGAACTGGCCTACGCGGCGGGCCTGCTGGCCTCCGACGGCGAGGCCGACGAGCGGTACGCGGCGACACCCGCGCTCGACTCCTGGCTGGAGCTGCCGCCCGCCGAGCGCTGGGTGCCGCTCGCCGCGGCCTGGCTGACCGCGACCCGCACCGCGGGCCTGGTCGGCGGCCGCGACGGCAAGGACCGCACGCTGTCGGCGCTCGGCCCGCACCTGGACCGTTCGGCGGCGCCCGAGGTGCGCCACCGGGTGCTGGCGCTGCTGGCCGAGCTGCCCGACGGCGCCTCCCCCGACCCGGAGTCGGTCGTCGCCCGGCTCGCCTGGGAGCGGCCCTCGCCCGGCGCCCTCGAGCTGCGCGGCCGCCTGGTCCGCTGGACGCTCGCCGAGGCCGAGCTGCTCGGCGTCACCGGTCGCGGCGCGCTGTCCGCGCACGGCCGCGCCCTGCTCGCCCTGGACCCGCGGGACGGCCCGGCCGCCACCCCGCTGACGCCCGCCGAGGCCGCCGTCACCGCCGCCCGCGCGGGCAAGCTGCTCGTCCCGCTGCTGCCCGAGCCCCTCGACCACGTCCTGCTCCAGGCGGATCTGACCGCGGTGGCGCCGGGCCCGCTGGAGCGGCCGCTCGCCGACACCCTCTCCGTCCTCGCCGACGTCGAGTCGAAGGGCGGCGCGACCGTGTACCGGTTCACGCCGGGCTCGGTGCGCCGGGCCCTCGACGCCGGGCGCACCGCCTCCGACCTCCAGGACTTCCTCACCGCGCACTCCCGCACCCCGGTCCCGCAGCCGCTGTCCTACCTGATCGACGACGTGGCCCGCCGCCACGGCCACCTGCGGATCGGCGCGGCCTCCGCGTACGTGCGCTGCGACGACGACTCCGTGCTCGGCGAGATCCTCGCCGACAAGCGGGCCGCGGGCCTGCGGCTGCGCCGTCTCGCCCCGACCGTCCTGGCCGCCCAGGCGGACCCGGGCACGCTCCTCGAGGGGCTGCGCGCGATGGGTTTCGCGCCGGCGGCGGAGACCCCGGACGGCGATGTCCTCATCACGCGCGCGCACGCCCACCGCACCCCGCCGCGCACCGCGCCCGAGCCCGTCCCGGACGGCCCGCCGCTGCCCGACGGCACGCTCCTGGACGCGGCGATCCGGGCGGTGCGGGCGGGCGACCGCGCGGCCACGACCCCGCGCAAGGCGGCCCCCGAGCGGCCCGCCGACGGCGAACTGCCGCGCACCGGGGCCGCCGACACGCTCGCCACGATGCAGGCGGCGGTGCTGACCGGCGAGGCCCTGTGGATCGGGTACGTGAACGCGGAGGGCGCGGCCAGCCAGCGCGTCATCGCCCCGATCCGCGTCGAGGGCGGCTTCGTGACCGCGTACGACCACACGGCCGACGAGGTCCGCACCTATCCGCTGCACCGGGTCACGGGCGTCGCGGAGCTGTCCGAGGACTGATCCGGGGCACCACCGGTCCCCGGTGCGGCACACTGGACGTTTGGCCTATCGGAAAGGGTGCCGCGCGTGAACGGACCTCTCATCGTCCAGTCGGACAAGACCCTGCTGCTGGAGGTCGACCACGAGCAGGCCGACGACTGCCGCCGGGTGATCGCGCCGTTCGCCGAGCTGGAGCGGGCGCCCGAGCACATCCACACGTACCGGGTGACGCCGCTCGGGCTGTGGAACGCGCGCGCCGCGGGCCACGACGCGGAGCAGGTCGTGGACGCGCTGGTGCAGTTCAGCCGGTACCCGGTGCCGCACGCGCTGCTCGTCGACATCGCCGAGACGATGGACCGGTACGGCCGCCTCACGCTGAGCAAGCACCCCGCGCACGGTCTGGTCCTGACCAGCACCGACCGGCCCGTCCTCGAGGAGGTGCTGCGCTCGAAGCGGATCGCGCCGCTGGTCGGTGCCCGCATCGACGAGGACACCGTCGTGGTGCACCCCTCCGAGCGCGGCCAGATCAAGCAGACGCTCCTGAAGCTCGGCTGGCCGGCCGAGGACCTCGCCGGGTACGTGGACGGCGAGGCGCACGCGATCGCGCTCGCCGAGGACGGCTGGGCGCTGCGCCCGTACCAGAAGCAGGCCGTCGAGGGCTTCTGGCACGGCGGCAGCGGTGTCGTCGTGCTGCCCTGCGGCGCGGGCAAGACGCTGGTCGGGGCCGGTGCGATGGCGGAGGCGAAGGCGACGACGCTGATCCTCGTGACGAACACGGTCTCGGCCCGCCAGTGGAAGCACGAGCTGGTGAAGCGGACCTCGCTGACCGAGGACGAGATCGGCGAGTACAGCGGCACCAAGAAGGAGATCCGCCCCGTCACGATCGCGACGTACCAGGTCCTGACGACGAAGCGGAAGGGTGTCTACCCGCACCTGGAGCTGTTCGACTCCCGCGACTGGGGCCTGATCGTCTACGACGAGGTGCACCTGCTGCCCGCGCCCGTCTTCAAGTTCACCGCCGACCTCCAGGCCCGCCGCCGGCTCGGTCTGACGGCGACGCTGGTGCGGGAGGACGGCCGCGAGTCGGACGTCTTCTCGCTGATCGGGCCCAAGCGGTTCGACGCGCCGTGGAAGGAGATCGAGGCCCAGGGGTACATCGCCCCGGCGGACTGCGTCGAGGTCCGGGTGAACCTGACGGACTCCGAGCGGCTCGCCTACGCGACCGCCGAGGCCGAGGAGAAGTACCGCTTCTGCGCGACGACGGCGACGAAGCGGAAGGTGACGGAGGCGCTGGTCAAGAAGTTCGAGGGGCAGCAGATCCTCGTCATCGGCCAGTACATCGACCAGCTCGACGAGCTGGGCGAGCACCTCGACGCCCCGGTCATCAAGGGCGAGACGTCGAACAAGGAGCGCGAGCGGCTCTTCGACGCGTTCCGCTCCGGCGAGATCAACGTGCTGGTCGTCTCCAAGGTCGCGAACTTCTCGATCGACCTGCCGGAGGCGACGGTCGCGATCCAGGTGTCCGGCACGTTCGGCTCCCGCCAGGAGGAGGCCCAGCGGCTCGGCCGCGTCCTGCGGCCGAAGGCCGACGGGCACCAGGCGCACTTCTACTCGGTCGTCGCCCGCGACACCATCGACCAGGACTTCGCGGCGCACCGCCAGCGCTTCCTGGCGGAGCAGGGGTACGCGTACCGGATCGTCGACGCGGACGACCTCCTGACCGGAAACTAACCACCCCCAGGGACTCCGCCCCGGCCCCCGCTCCTCAATCGCCGGAG
>NZ_WWIA01000630.1 GCF_009870065.1 Streptomyces sp. SID5785
GGTAGGCTGCACCATCGCTTGCCTGTCCTCGAAAGGAACGCGCCGTGCCGACGTCCAACGCCAGCACCACCGAGACCGCAAAGTCAGCGCCCACCGGTGGTGTCCAGTCCCTCGAGCGCGCCTTCGACCTGCTCGAGCGGATGGCCGACGCCGGTGGCGAGGTCGGACTGAGCGAGTTGTCGGCCAGCAGCGGCCTGCCGCTGCCCACGATCCACCGCCTCATGCGCACCCTGGTCGCCTGCGGCTACGTACGCCAGCAGCCCAACCGGCGCTACGCGCTCGGCCCCCGCCTGATCCGCCTCGGCGAGTCCGCGTCCCGGCTGCTCGGCACCTGGGCCCGCCCCTACCTGGCGCGGCTGGTCGAGGAGACGGGCGAGACGGCGAACATGGCACTGCTCGACGGCGACGAGATCGTCTACGTGGCCCAGGTGCCGTCGAAGCACTCCATGCGGATGTTCACCGAGGTCGGCCGGCGCGTACTGCCGCACTCCACCGGAGTGGGCAAGGCGCTGCTCGCGGACACCCCGGCCGAGGAGGTGCGGGCACTGCTCGCGCGCACCGGCATGCCGGCGGCGACCGAGAAGACGATCACCACACCGGACGGGTTCCTCGACGCACTCGAGGAGGTGCGGGGGCTCGGGTACGCCGTCGACGACAACGAGCAGGAAATAGGAGTCCGGTGTCTCGCGGTGACCGTGCCGGACTCCCCGACGGCGGCGGCGATCTCCATCTCCGGTCCCGCGGGTCGGGTCACGGAGGCGGCCACGGACAAGATCGTGCCGGTGCTTCAGCAGGTCGCGCGGGAGTTGTCGGCGGCGCTGGCCAGCACGGGTGCCGGGGCGGGCGTCTAGCCACCGGGTGCGGGTCGGCAGGCGCGGCCGGGCCGCCCCCGGGCGGCACCGGCGGCCCGACGGTCAGGCCACCCAGTGGGGCCGCCCCGGGGCGACCTCGCCCCCCGCCAGCCCCTCGGAGAGCCCCGTCGCGATGCGCCGCACCGCCTCCTCCGCCCGTTCCGCCGGCTGGGTGTAGGGGAAGCGCAGCCGGTGCTCGAAGGTCCCGGGGTCCGCCCCGAAGCGGGACCCGCCCTCGATCCGCACCCCGTGCCGCAGCGCCGCCTGCGCGAGCGCCGACGCGACCGGCCGGCCCAGATCCACCCAGAGCGACAGCCCGCCGGGCGGCAGCTGCCAGCGCCATTCCGGGAAGGTACGGCCGAGCAGCTCCGCCAGCCGGTCCCGCTGCTCCCGCAGGATCGGCAGCCGGCGGCGCAGGATCTCCTCCTCGCGCTCCAGGAGCCGGCCCGCCACGAGCTGGTCGAGCACCGACCCCGACATGTCGGCGGTCACCCGCAGCGTCGTCAGCTCCGTGATGAGCCGGGTGCCCGCGCGCACCCAGCCGACCCGCAGCCCGCTCCAGTGACCCTTGCTCAACGAGCCGACGGTCACGACCTGTTCGCCTCCGCCGCCGGTGGCCAGCGACCCGAACGGCGGCGGCGTCGGCACGTCCAGCGCGATGTCCGCCACCGTCTCGTCGACCACGAGCCAGGTCCCCGTCGCCCGCGCGGCCGTCAGCAGCCGCTGGCGCTGGGCCTGCGGCATGACCCGGCCCGTCGGGTTCTGGAAGTCGGGGATCAGGTAGGCGAGCCGCGGCGCCGCCTGCCGCAGCGTCGCCTCCATCAGCTCGGTGTCCCAGCCGTCCGCCGAGACCGGCACGGGGACCGTGCGCAGGCCCAGCTGCCGGATCACCGCGAGCGCGTTCGCGTACGAGGGGTTCTCCACCATGATCCGGTCGCCGGGCCGGCCGAGCAGCGTCAGGGTCAGGGAGACGGCCTGCTGGGCGCCGGTCGTCACGAGGATCTGGTCGGGCAGGGTGGGCAGCCCGCGCCGCGTGTACCGCTCGGCGATCGCGGCCCGCAGCTCCGGCAGCCCGTACGGGTGGTAGCCCGCGGTCTCCGCGTGCCGGGCCACGTCGGGCGCCGCCGCCGCGTACGCCGCGGACAGTTCGTCGGCGAGCGCGCCCGGCGCGGCGATGGCCAGGTCGATCACCCCCTCGCCGGCGGCCGGCGTCGCCACGCTGGTCGGCCGCACCCCCTCGGGGAGCTCGGTCCAGGTGCCCGCGCCGCGCCTGCTGCGCGCGTAACCGCTCTCCCGCAGCAGGTCGTACGCGGAGGTGACGGTCGCCCGGCTGACCCCCAGGGCCGCCGCGAACTCGCGCTCGGCGGGCAACCGGGCGTGCAGGGCGATCCGGCCGTCGAGGAGCAGGGTGCGCACGCCCTGGGCCAGGGCTCGATAGCCGGGCCGCTCGCCCGTCACCCCCGTCACCAGCGTGCCGAGCCGCCTGCTGCCGAGCGCTCCCGCGGTGCCGCTCATCCCGCCTCCTGCCATGCCACATCTCCGGTATTGGCCCTGCCGTCCAGGCCAATCAGCCTACAGAATGCTGCGCAGTGGCCTGGAAGCGGACGAGGAGGCATGCCATGAGGACCGGCACGAGGGACGGGGGCGGCGCGGCCGCGCGCAGCGGGAGGGTCGTCGTCGGGGTCGGCGGGTCACCCGCGAGCCTGGGCGCGCTGCGCCTCGCCGTCGCGCACGCCCGCCGGTCCGGCCGGGACCTCGTCGCCGTGCTCGCCTGGGAGCCGCCCGAGGGCGAGGGGCTGTACCTGCGCCGGCCCGATCCGCAGTGGGCCCGGTTCTGGTACGAGGAGGCCCGTGGCGCGCTGGCCCGGGCCGTCGAGCAGGCGCTCGGCGGGGTCCCGGCGGATCTGCGCGTCGAGCTGCGGGTGGTGCGGGCGCGGGCGGACCGCGCCCTGCTCGACCTCGCCGGGCGGCCCGACGACCTGATCGTGGTGGGAGCGCGGCCGCGCCGCTTCCGCCGGGGGCGGGTCGAGCGGGCGCTGCGGCGGTCCGCGGGATGCCCGGTGCTCACCGTTCCCCTGCGGGGCGCGCTGCGGGGGGATCTGCGGGCCCTGCGACGTGCGTCCCCGGCGGACTTCGGCCTCAGCGGCTGAGGGGCTGGAGACTGGGGACTGGAGACTGGGGGCTGGTCGCGTCGGGGCCGCTCGCGCCCGGCGCGACGAGCCCTCACCCGCGCGGCGGCCCCCCGAACAGCTCGACAGCCCCCCGCACCTGCGACAGCGCCGGGGCCAACGCGCTCACGGACCCGACGGCCCCGGCGACGAGCAGCAGCGACCGCCGCAGCCGCGGCACCTCCGGCGCCCCGCCCCGCGCCATCGCGTCCAGCGCCGCCAGCTCGTCCTCCGCGATGCCCCGGTCCGGGAACTCGACCGCGTACCCGGCCAGTTCACGGCGCAGCCGGGACACCGCGCTCCGCAGCTCCGCCACTCTCGGGTCCTCGTCGCTGCCCGCCACCGACCCGTGCTCGACACTCCGCAACACAGCTCTCCCCCTCGCACATCGTTGTGCGCCGGTCATACGTCCCCCGTACATCGTTCTCGTGCATGGTTCCCGTGCACCGGCCCCGAGCGGTGGTCAAACGCTCAACCGGCTTGCGTGGCCGCCCAGTTAACGCCACGCGCCCCCCTTTTCGCCAGTCCGTTGCGCAAGGCGACCGCATGCGGCGCGCACCGTCCGCGGCCCCGCCGCGCCGCGGTGCGGTATGCAGGAGCCATGACGACTGGTGAGACACAGGTGGCGGGGCTGCTCCTCGCCGCGGGCGGCGGGCGGCGGCTCGGCGGGCGGCCCAAGGCGCTGCTCCCCCATCACGGCCGGCCCCTCGTGGAGCACGCGGCGCAGGTGCTGCGCGCGGGCGGCTGCGGCCCGCTCCACGTGGTTCTCGGCGCGGCGTCCGACACCGTACGGGAGCGGGCACGGCTGGACGGGTTCACCACGGTGGTGAACCCCGACTGGGCCGAGGGCATGGGCTCGTCCCTGCGTGCCGGTCTCGCCTCGCTCGCGGGGACGGACGCCGCCGCGGCGCTCGTCCTCCTGGTGGACCAGCCGGGCATCGGCGCCGCGGCGGTGGCCCGGGTCCGGGCGGCGTACCGCTCGCCGGCGACCCTCGCGGCGGCCGCGTACGACGGGGAGCGCGGCCATCCGGTGCTGTTCGGCCGGGAGCACTGGGCGGGGATCGCGGCGAGCGCGACGGGCGACCGCGGTGCGCGGGCCTATCTGAAGGAGCACGGTGGATCCGTGGAACTGGTGGAGTGCGGTGACGTCGCCGAGGCCTTCGACATCGACACCGAGGCGGATCTCGGCCACCTTGAGTAAGAGGCGTGGCACTGAGCGCCACGTTCTGTCGACTCAGAGAATCTCGACATCAACAAACCATTGAACTTCCACGATAAGGAAACTAGTATCCACTGTTCAGAAGGGCCGGTCCCCCGTAGCGGGGCCAGCAGCCATACCCAGGCGTCCCGGCACCCGGTGCCGCGCGCGTCCGCTCGCTGAAGGAAGTGACAGCCTCATGTCCGCACCAGCGCCGTCCCCGCTGGCCATCGTCGACGCCGAGCCCCTGCCCCGGCAGGACGAGGTGCTCACCGATGCGGCCCTCGCCTTCGTGGCCGAGCTGCACCGGCTGTTCACGCCGCGGCGTGACGAGCTTCTCGCCCGCCGCGCCGAGCGCCGCGCCGAGATCGCCCGCACCTCCACGCTCGACTTCCGCCCGGAGACCGCCGCCGTCCGCGCCGACGACTCCTGGAAGGTCGCCGAGGCCCCGGCCGCGCTGCTCGACCGCCGCGTCGAGATCACCGGCCCGACCGACCGCAAGATGACGATCAACGCCCTGAACTCGGGCGCCCGGGTGTGGCTCGCCGACTTCGAGGACGCCTCGGCCCCCACGTGGGAGAACGTCATCGGCGGCCAGCTGAACCTGACCGCCGCCTACGGCCGCTCCATCGACTTCACCGACGAGCGCACGGGCAAGTCGTACGCGCTCAAGGACGCCGACCAGCTCGCGACCGTCGTGATGCGCCCGCGCGGCTGGCACCTCGATGAGCGCCACCTGGTGGACGCGGCCGGCAAGCCCGTCCCCGGCGCGCTGGTCGACTTCGGCCTCTACTTCTTCCACAACGCCAAGAAGCTCATCGAGCTCGGCAAGGGCCCGTACTTCTACCTGCCGAAGACCGAGTCGTACCTCGAGGCCCGCCTGTGGAACGACATCTTCGTCTTCGCCCAGGACTACGTCGGCGTCCCGCAGGGCACCGTCCGCGCCACCGTCCTCATCGAGACGATCACGGCCGCGTACGAGATGGAGGAGATCCTCTACGAGCTGCGCGACCACGCCTCGGGGCTGAACGCCGGCCGCTGGGACTACCTGTTCTCCATCGTCAAGAACTTCCGTGACGGCGGCGCCAAGTTCGTCCTGCCGGACCGCAACGCGGTGACGATGACCGCCCCGTTCATGCGCGCCTACACCAAACTGCTCGTGCACACCTGCCACAAGCGCGGCGCGCACGCGATCGGCGGCATGGCGGCCTTCATCCCGTCCCGCAAGGACGCGGAGGTCAACAAGGTGGCGTTCGCGAAGGTCCGCGACGACAAGGACCGCGAGGCGGGCGACGGCTTCGACGGCTCCTGGGTCGCCCACCCCGACCTCGTCCCGATCGCCATGGAGTCCTTCGACAAGGTCCTCGGCGACAAGCCGAACCAGAAGGACCGCCTGCGCGAGGACGTCTCCGTCGCCGCCGGCGACCTCATCGCGATCGACTCGCTCGACGCGAAGCCCACGTACGACGGCCTCGTCAACGCCGTCCAGGTCGGTATCCGGTACATCGAGGCGTGGCTGCGGGGCCTGGGCGCCGTCGCCATCTTCAACCTGATGGAGGACGCCGCCACCGCGGAGATCTCGCGCTCGCAGATCTGGCAGTGGATCAACGCCGGCGTCGTCTTCGAGAACGGCCAGGCCGCCACCGCCGAGCTGGCGCGGACGGTCGCCGCCGAGGAGCTGGCGAAGATCAAGGCCGAGATCGGTGAGGAGGCCTTCGCGGCCGGCACGTGGCAGCAGGCCCACGACCTGCTCCTCCAGGTCTCCCTGGACGCCGACTACGCGGACTTCCTCACGCTTCCCGCGTACGAGCAGCTCCGCTGATCCACCCGCGTCTCAGGCCCCCGGCACCGCACAGCGCCGGGGGCCTTCGCGCACCGTCGGCGTCCGCGCCCGCTCAGCCCAGGTGAACCGACCAGTCCTGCTGGGCCCCCGGCTTCCCGTGAAGATCCGGGACCCGCTTCAGCCAGGCCGGACGCTCCCGCTCCATGGCGGCAGCCCGCCGCGCGTCCACCGCGGCCAGCTCGTCCCGCGACGGGAAGTCGGTCGGCAGCCAGGAGGCCGAGCTGCGGGCGCGGGCCAGCAGAAAGTCCACGTACGCGCTCCGCACCGCGTCGGGCCCGTCGAATCCGGGCTCGTCCACCAGCCACGCGTCCGGCACCAGCGCGAGCACCTCCCGCAGCATCTCCTCTGTCACCCGCGGGGCGAGCTCCGCGTCGGCCGCCCGCACGTCGGGCCCGTACCCGCCGAGCGCGTGATGCCGGAAGTCGTACGCCTTCTCGGGCGCGGCCCCGTCCCAGCGGTGGTGGAAGACGAGCGCCGCCCCGTGGTCGATCAGCCAGAGCCTGGGCGGCGCCGTGCCGAACGTCGGCCAGACCATCAGGTTCGAACTGTGCACGGTGCGGTCCACGTTGACCGTGAGCGCGTCCAGCCAGACGATCCGCCCGGCCTCCAGCGGGTCGACGGGGAACGCGGCGGCGATCTCGGGCGTGAGGTCGGCGGCCCCCGGCAGGAAGTCCATGCCCAGATTGACCCCGGCGCTGGCCCGCAGCAGGTCCTGCACCTCCTGGTGCGGCTCGTCCGCGGCGACCGCCGGGTCGAAGTGCGCGAGCACCAGCTCGGGGAAGCGCAGCCCGAGCCGCCGGGCCAGCTCCCCGACGACGATCTCCGCGACGAGCGCCTTGACGCCCTGCGCGGAGCCGGTGAACTTCAGGACGTACGTCCCGAGGTCGTCCGCCTCGACGACACCGGGGACGGACCCTCCGGTGCGCAGCGGGTTCACATAGCGGACGGCAGTCACTTCTCGCAGCACAACGCCACTGTAGATCAGCGGGCGCGGCCGGTTCCTGCCGGTTTTCCGCCCGGGGCGCGCGCGGGCCTGGAAGGATCATGGCGGTGTCGTCGACCAGGGGGAGTGAAGCAGCCATGCGCAGGGACCAGGGACCGTCCGTCGCCGTCGTGGGCGGCAGCATCGCGGGATGTGCCGCGGCGCTGGCCGCGCGGCGGGCCGGGGCCGGGGCGATCACGGTGCACGAGCGGGCGGGCGGCGCCCTCGACTCGCGGGGCGTCGGCATCGCGCTGCACGACGACCGGTACGCGGAGCTGGCCGGTGCGGGCTATGTCGACGCGTCGATGCCGTGGGTGCAGATGACGACCCGGCACTGGTACGTACGCGACGACGCCGCCTCTCCCCTGGGCCGCAGGCTGTGGGCCCAGCCCTTCCCGTTCCGCACCTACAACTGGGGCTCGCTGTGGCGCGAGCTGCGGCGGCGGGTGCCCTCCGACGTGGACGTGCGGGCGGGCTCGCCGGTGCGCGAGGTGGCCGCCGCCCCGGACGGGGACGGGGTGCTGATCCGGGCCGGCGACGGGCCGGCCGAGCGGTTCGACCTGGTGGTCGGCGCGGACGGCTACCGGTCCGTGGTGCGGGCCGCGGCCTGCGGCGACGTGCTCCCGCAGTACGCCGGGTACACGGCCTGGCGCGGCGCCTTCCCCGTCGACCGGCTCTCCGCGCCCGGCCGGTGGCCCGAGGACGAGTGCGCGTACGTCGTCTTCCCGGGCGGGCATCTGATCGTGTACCGCATCCCGGCCCACGCCGGTGCGGGACAGCACGCCAACTGGGTGCTGTACGCGACGCCGCCGCCCGGGCACGCCCCGGCCCCCGACTCGCCGGTGAGCCTGCCGCCGGGCACCGCGCCGCAGCCGCTGCGGGACCGGCTGGGGTACATCGCCGAGGAGCTGCTGCCGCCGTACTGGGGTGAGCTGGTCCGGCTGACCACGGCCGAGGAGCTGATCCTCCAGCCCCTGTACGACTTCACCGCCGAGCGGTACACGGCGCCGGGGATGGCCCTGACCGGCGACGCGGCGACCGTGGCCCGGCCGCACACCGGCGCGGGCGCGGTCAAGGCGCTGCAGGACGCGACGGCCCTGGAGGCCGCGCTGACCGGAGCACCCGACGTGGCCGCCGCCCTCGCCGCGTACGACGCGGACCGCGCGCCCGTGGGGCGCACCATGGTGACGCTCGGCCGCCGGCTGGGCCGGGAGCTGGTCGAGCGGACCCCCGACTGGCCCTCCATGGACCGGGCGGCGCTGGAGGCGTGGTGGGGTGCGATGGACGGGGCGGGGGCGTTCGGCGGCCGGAGCATCGCGCGCGACGGCGACTGAAGTCCGCGGGGGCGGGCGGCGGCTGAGCCCCTGTCAGCATTTCCTCGCTGGTCCCCCGCTGTTTTGGCATCGGCGCGCCCGGCTCCATAGGATCCGCCGATGATCACTAGAAAACGGTTGGCGGCGGGCGCGGGTGCCCTGCTCACCGCCCTCGCCCTCGGCGGGTTCGGCCCCGTCGGCGGCGCGGCGGCCGCCGACGAGCCCGCGGGGGACAAGCCCGCCCCCAAGGTCGAACTCGTCCTGGACGTCAGCGGATCCATGCGGGCCCGCGACATCGACGGCGACTCCCGGATGGCCGCGGCGAAGCAGGCCTTCGACGAGGTGCTCGACGCGACACCCGAGGAGGTCGAGCTCGGCATACGCACCCTCGGTGCGAACTACCCCGGCGAGGACCGCAGGACGGGCTGCAAGGACACCGCGCAGCTCTATCCCGTGGGACCGCTGGACCGCACCGAGGCGAAGACCGCCGTGGCGACGCTGCGGCCCACCGGCTGGACGCCGATCGGCCCGGCCCTGCTCAAGGCCGCCGACGACCTGGAGGGCGGTGACGGCACCCGCCGCATCGTCCTCATCAGCGACGGCGAGGACACCTGTCAGCCGATGGACCCGTGCGAGGTCGCCCGAAAGATCGCGGCCAAGGGCATCGGCCTGACCATCGACACGCTCGGCCTCGTCGCCGACGCCAAGACGCGGGCGCAGCTGTCGTGCATCGCGGACGCGACCGGGGGCACGTACACCTCCGTCCGGCACAAGGACGAACTGACGGACCGCGTCGGCCAGTTGGTCGACCGTGCGGCGGACCCGGCCGTGACGCCGGTCGCGGTGGACGGCGCGGCGCAGTGCGCGGGCGCCCCGCAGCTCAAGCCCGGTCTGTACACGGACCGGGAGAAGTTCGGCGAGCACCGCTACTACCGGGTGGACGTCGCGCCGGGCAAGGAGCTGCGGGCCGCGGTGAGCGTCGCCGCCGACCGGGCGGTGAACCGGGACTACGGCGTGCTGCTGCGCGCCGTCACCACGCACGGCCGGGAGATCGTGCGCGGGCAAGGCGCCGGCGACGGGCGGACGGACGTCGTCTCGACGGGCCTGCGCTACCCGAGGCCGGAGGCCGGGTCGGGCACGGACGGGGCGGACGCGGACGGGTCGGACGCGGAGACGGTCTGCCTCCAGGTCTCGAACTCCTACTCCGCACCGGCCTCCGTGAAGACGACGCCGGGCCTGCCGGTCGAGCTCACCGTCGACGTCGTGGACGGGCCCGACGGCTCCTCCGACGTGGCGGCGTTCGGCCTGGGCCGCGGCTGGTGGCTGCTCGGCGCACTCGCCGTCGCCGGCCTCGTCGCCGGTGTGATCTGGGGCTGGCTCTCGCGCTGGCGCGTGGCCGTCTGGAGGACGAACTGATGCGACGCACAGGATTTCTGACGACCGCGCTGCTGGTCTGCGTGGGATCGTTCCTCGCGTTCGCCGGTCCGGCGGCCGCCGACGACGAGGACGACGCCACACCGAAGGCGCCGACCGAGGCGGGCACGTCGTTCCGCACGGCGGCCGCCTTCGAGCAGGGCCAGAAGGCCACGGCGAGCGCCTCGACGGGCGACTACCTGTACTGGTCGTTCCCCGCGGACGCCGGTGAGCGGCCGACGGTTCGCGCGCAGGTGAAGCTGCCCGCGGCGCAGTCCCGGCACGGGGCGCAGACCTGGCGGATCGACGTGTACGACGGTCTGCGGCGCCGCCAGGCGTGCATGTACGGGATGCAGGCGCGCTCGGCGCCGGCCGACGCCGAGCGGGTCGAACTGGCCTGCACCCTGCGTCCGGTGCGGGCCTGGTCCGAGCCGTGGGCCGACGACCCGCTGCCCGGCGCGTACTACGTCCGGCTGACGGTGTCCGCGCTCGACGACGCGGATCTGGGCCTTCCGGTGTCGGCGTCCGTCGAGGCGGAGTCGAAGGACCTCGGCGGCGCCGTGGCCGTCGACGGTGCGCTGTCGACGCCGCTGCTGCCCCCGGGTGCCTCGGCGGACGACCACGACTGGGCGTCCGCCTGGTGGACCTCCCGCTGGATCTGGACCGGTCTCGGCGCCGCCCTCGCCGCCCTGACCGGCATCTGGGGCTACACCCTGACGCGCCCCCGTCGCCCGTGACCACCCGCTGAGTCCCGCTCCCCCGGAGGCACACCGCGTGCCCTCCAGGGGGTGCGGGGCTCAGCCCCGCAGCAGCGCCTTCGCCAGCGCGCCCTCGCCGGTCACCCGGGCCGAACCCGCCCGCACCGCCTGCGCCACCGCCAGGTCGCCCCGGGCGATCCCCGCGGCGGCCTCCGCGCTCAGCTCCAGCCGCACATCGGCCTCGCCCTCCCCGACGGCCCCCTCCCCGTACGGGTCCCCCTCGAGACCGACCCGCACGAAGAACTCGCCCTCGTCGACCCGTACCGCCACCACGCCGCTCTCGCCCAGGCCCGCGAGCCCCTGCAGCACGGGCAGGGCCAGCCAGTGCGCGCGCACCGCGTCGGTCGCCCGCCGCTCCGCGAGCAGCGGCGCGCCCCACTCCCCCAGCGCCTGCAGCACGGGCAGCAACGCCCGTCCGCTCGGGGTGAGTTCGTACACGTACGCCGAGGCGGGCGGGCTCAGGCGGCGGCGCGCGGCGATCCCGTCCCGCTCCATGTCCTTGAGGCGTGTGGCCAGCATGTCCGTGCTGACGCCGGGGAGATCGGCGTGCAGGTCCGTGTAGCGGCGCGGCCCGGCGAGGAGTTCCCGCACGATCAGCAGCGTCCAGCGGTCCCCGACGACGTCGAGAGCGCGGGCGGCTGCGCAGTACTGGTCGTAGCTTCGGCGTGACATGACAGGCAGTCTATGCAACTTGTTGGACTTTCCAAGCTCCAGCTTGGTAAAACCAAGTATCCCAGCTAGGAGGCACGCACATGGAGTTCCGGCAGTCGAGCAAGCTGAGCGAGGTCTGCTACGAGATCCGCGGCCCGGTGATCGAGCACGCCAACGCGCTGGAGGAGGCGGGCCACAGCGTGCTGCGCCTGAACACCGGCAACCCGGCCCTGTTCGGCTTCGAGGCGCCGGAGGAGATCGTCCAGGACATGATCCGGATGCTCCCGCAGGCGCACGGCTACACGGACTCCCGTGGCGTCCTCTCCGCCCGGCGCGCCGTCGCGCAGCGCTACCAGACCCTGGGCCTCGAGGTCGACGTCGACGACGTCTACCTGGGCAACGGCGTCTCCGAGCTGATCACCATGGCCATGCAGGCCCTGCTCGAGAACGGCGACGAAGTCCTCATCCCCGCGCCGGACTTCCCCCTGTGGACAGCGGTCACGAACCTCTCCGGCGGCAGGGCCGTCCACTACCTCTGCGACGAACAGGCCGACTGGAACCCGGACCTCGCCGACATGGAGTCGAAGATCACGGACCGCACCAAGGCGGTCGTCATCATCAACCCCAACAACCCCACCGGCGCCGTCTACCCCAAGGAGATCGTCGAGGGCATCCTCGACCTGGCCCGCCGGCACGGCCTGATGGTGTTCGCCGACGAGATCTACGACCAGATCCTGTACGACGACGCCGTGCACCACAGCGCCGCCGCCCTCGCCCCCGACCTGGTCGTCCTCACGTTCTGCGGGCTGTCGAAGACGTACCGCGTGGCGGGCTTCCGGTCCGGCTGGCTGGTGGTCACCGGCCCCAAGCAGCACGCCAAGGACTACCTGGAGGGCCTCACGATGCTGGCCTCCATGCGCCTGTGCGCCAACGCCCCGGCGCAGTACGCGATCCAGGCCGCGCTCGGCGGCCGCCAGTCGATCCGCGACCTGACCGCGCCGGGCGGCCGGCTGCACGAGCAGCGCGACAAGGCGTGGGAGAAGCTCAACGAGATCCCGGGCGTCAGCTGCGTCAAGCCCAAGGGCGCCCTCTACGCGTTCCCCCGCATCGACCCGGCCGTGCACCCGATCGTCGACGACGAGAAGTTCGTCCTGGACCTGCTGCTGCGCGAGAAGATCCAGGTCGTCCAGGGCACGGGTTTCAACTGGCCACGGCCCGACCACTTCCGCATCCTGACCCTCCCGTACGCCGACGACCTCGACGCGGCGATCAGCCGCATCGGCCGCTTTCTGACCGGGTACCGCCAGTGACCCGGTCCGGGGACGCGGCGGCGGACGGCGGCGTGCGCGTGCTGCTGATCGGCGGCACGTCGCACACCGGCAAGTCGACGGCGGCCCGCGCGGTGGCGGACCGGCTCGGCTTCGCCTGCCTGTCGACGGACGGCCTCGCCCGGCATCCCGGCCGCCCCTGGCCGACCGAGGACCGCCCTCAGGTGCCGCCGCACGTCGCCGAGCACTACACCACGCTGCCCGCCGACGCGCTCCTGCGCTCGGTCCTCGACCACTACGAGCGGCTCTGGCCCCGCGTCGAGGAGCTGATCACCCCGTACGCCCTGACGGCCGGACCCGCGCGTGGGCTCGTCCTGGAGGGCTCGGCCCTGTGGCCCGAGCGGGTCGCCCGGCTGACGCTGCCCCGCACGGCCGCGGTCTGGCTCACGGCGCGCCCGGCCGTGCTCACCTCCCGCATGCACACCACGTCGGGGTACGACGGGCTGCCGGTTGCGGGGCGCCGCCTGGTCGACGCCTTCCTCGGACGGACCCTGCGCTACCGGACCGCGATGCTCGACGCCGCCGGGCGGCTGGGACTCCCCCTGCTCGACACGGCGCCAGCCCGCACTCCGGACCGGCTGGCGGCGGCCGTGCTCGATGCGGCGCGGACTGTCAGGTGTTGAGCGACTTGTCCGGGTGGACGGGCGCGTCCGGTCGCGGACGAGGGGCGCGGAGCGGGAGGGGGCTGAACGGCCGGTTCCGCCCGGCCGTTACGGTCGGGGGATGGAGAACGTACTGCGTCCGCTGACCGTGATCGGCGGCTCCGTCGTGCTCACCCTCCTCGTCGGGTGGGCCGTGGACCGTCTGCTGCAGCGCGCCGACCGGCGCCACCCCGAGACCCCGCTGTGGGGGCTGCTGCGCCGCTGCCGGCTCCCGTACCAGCTGGTGCTGTGCGCGGCCCTGCTGCGCGGCTCCTACGACCAGGCCGAGCTGGCCCGGGACCACACGGCCGCGATCGGACGCCTGCTCAGTCTCGTCCTCATCGGGGCCACGGCCTGGCTCGTCATGCGGATCGCGACGGCGATCGTCGAGTCGTCCTACGCCCGCTACGCGCACCAGCACCGGGACCCCGAACGGGTACGCCGGGTGCGGACCCAGGTCACCCTGATCCAGCGGATCGTCACGGCCGTGGTCGGCGTGGTGGCGGTCGCCGCGATGCTGCTCACGTTCCCCGCGTTCCGCGCGGCCGGCGCCTCGCTGCTCGCGTCCGCCGGCATCGTCGGCATCGTCGCCGGTGTCGCCGCCCAGTCGACGCTGGGCAACCTCTTCGCCGGATTCCAGATCGCGTTCGGCGACATGGTGCGGATCGGCGACACCGTCGTGGTCGACGGCGAGTGGGGCACCATCGAGGAGGTCACCCTCACGTATCTGACGGTCCGCACGTGGGACGAGCGCCGGATCACCATGCCGGTCTCCTACTTCACCTCGATGCCGTTCGAGAACTGGTCGCGCGGCGGCGCCCAGATGACCGGCACGGTCTACTTCCACCTGGACCACAGCGCTCCGATGGACGCGATGCGCGAGCAGCTGCACGCCATCCTGCTCGAGTGCCCGGCCTGGGACGGCCGCAACTGGGGGCTGGCCGTCACGGACACGACGCCGAGCACGCTCCAGGTACGGGCCGTCGTCACCGCGAAGGACGCGGACGACATCTGGACGGTGCGCGTCACGGTCCGCGAGCACCTGATCCGCTGGCTCACCGACGAGCACCCCTACGCCCTGCCGCGCGTCAACACGGCGCCTGCCGCACCGGTTCCGGACACGGACGCGGTGTCCCTGACCCGCGCGGGCCGGCCGCCGCGGACCGGTCGCGGCTGACGGCGCGGGCGACAGCGCGGGCGGGCGGGCCGCTCGACAGCGTCGCGTTCATCGGGTTGAGTTCGTCCCCGGGCCCGGCGGCGGACGTCACGGGCCGGACGCCGGGCTGCGGCCGTTCGACGAGGGGTGCGGTGGGATGGAAGCGGCGCTGATTGCCGTGCTGGGCACGTTGCTGGGGTCCGTGGTCACGCACTTCTTCCAGGCGCGGGCCAGCGTGCGCAGTGCCGAGCTGGCGCGGGCCGAGCAGATCCGGCAGGAGCGGATCGCGGCGTACAGCGCGTTCGCCGGGGTGCTGCACGACTACCGGCGGGCGCAGAACGACCGCTGGTACCGGGCCCGGGAGGACGGGCCGTCCGGCGCCGCCGACGCCTCCCGCTTCGCCTCGTACGAGGCGCGGATCGCGGCGCGGGCCGGGCTCACCCGGCTCCAGCTGGTCTGCGGTGATGCCACCCTGCGCCAACTGGCGGTGCAGGCCTTCGAGTTCACGCACTGCATGCACGAGGCCGCCGACGAGAGCGAACGGGACCGGCGCTCCCGGCAGGCCAAGACGGCCCTGGACACCTTCGTGTCCCGGGCCGCGCCGACCGTCGACCGGTGACTCAGACGCGGCCGAGAAGCGAGTCGAGGGCCACGACCGGGTCGGGGGACGGCTCGCCGCGGGGCCACCAGTCCTCGCGGCCGGGGTCCGACTCGTAGCCGTACCAGCGTCCGTCGCGGCCCAGGCGGAGCTGGAGCGACACGGCCGACAGATGATTGCGCCGGGGCCGGAACTCCGGGTGGCCCGCGGCCAGGAGAGCGGGGCGGGCCCGGTCGAAGGGACCGGCCGGCGGGTCCCACTCCTCCTCGAGGACCCCGAGCCCGTCGGCGCCGCCCTGCCGCCAGGCGGCCACCGCACGGGCGAGGTCCCCCGGGGTGCGCCCGGTGCCGCGGGCCAGCGACGCGTACAGGGTGCGGGTGGCCGCGGTGAGCCCCGCCCCGGGGTGCGCGGCGGCCAGCCGGACGGCGTCCTGCCAGGGCGTGAACCCGGCGATCGGGTCGGCGCCCGTCGTCAGGAGCGCGTGCGCGCGGGCGGCCGCCTCGGTGGCGAGGAGGTCGAGGGAGAGCGGGTCGGGGGCGCCCTGCGCCTGCGGGTAGGACGGCGGGCGCTCCGGGCGCGCGGGCGGCGGGAACTCGGGGGGCGGCGGGGGCCGTCGGTCCGCGGCCCGGGCGAACACGTCGCGGGCGGGCACCGAGTCGAGCTCCGGTCCTGCGGCCTCCGCGCCCTCGCTCTGCTCCTGCGCCGTGTGCGCGGCGTGCCGCCGGGTGAGTGCGGCGAGCAGCTCCTGCTCGCCGCGGCCGCGCAGCAGGAACAGGACGAACGGGTCCTCGTCGATCAGCCGCGCCGTCTGGTGGCAGAGCGCGGCGGCGTGCTTGCAGGGCTGGACCCGGTCGGGGCAGGTGCAGTCGGGGGTGAGGTCGTCGACGGCGGGCAGCAGGCCGCAGGTCGCGGCGAGGGCGTGCGGGACGTCCTTGTCGAGGAGCGAGGCCATGTGGTCGGGGCGCGCGGCGGCGCTCTGCACGAAGCGGTCCCAGGCCTCGTCCGGCAGGGTGCGCAGCACCAGTTCGGCCCGGTAGGGGCGGGGGCGCGAGCCGTGCACGTACGCGACGACGCGGCCGGGCGTGACGGTGATCGCGTCGACGTGGCCGCGGTCCGCGTACGCGCGCCCGCGGGCGAGCCGCGCGGGATCGAGGGCGGTGTCCTCCAGGGCGTCCACCCAGGCGTTCCCCCACCAGGTGAGGGCGAAGGCGGTGGCCGGCCGTGCGCGTGGGGGCAGCGGCGGGAAGGTGCGGCGGGTGTCGGTGTGCCGGGCCTGCGCCTGCTCGCCGGAGCGGGCGCGGCCGGGGACGTGCGCGGCGGGCCGGCGCGGCCGTGCGGGACTCATGACGTCTGCCTCCGCAGCGAGACGAGATCGCTCAGATCACGGTCGGACAGCTCGGTGAGGGCGGCCTCGCCGGAGCCGAGCACGGCGTCGGCCAGCGCCCGCTTGCCCGCGAGCAGTTCGGCGATGCGGTCCTCGACGGTGCCCTCGGTGATGAGGCGGTGGACCTGGACGGGCTGGGTCTGTCCGATGCGGTAGGCGCGGTCGGTGGCCTGCTCCTCGACGGCCGGGTTCCACCAGCGGTCGAAGTGCACGACGTGGCCCGCGCGTGTGAGGTTCAGCCCGGTGCCGGCCGCCTTCAACGACAGTAGGAACACCGGGACTTCGCCCGCCTGGAACCGGTCGACCATCCGCTCGCGCTCGCTGACGGGCGTGCCGCCGTGCAGCAGTTGGCTCGCGATGCCCCGGGTGGTCAGGTGGGTGGCGAGGAGCTTCGCCATCGAGACGTACTGGGTGAAGACGAGCACGGAGCCGCCCGAACCGTCCTCCGCAACGATCGTGTCCAAGAGCTCGTCGAGCAGCGCCAGCTTGCCGGACCGGCCCGCGAGCCGGGGGCGGCCGTCCTCGGCCTCCTTCAGGTACTGCGCCGGGTGGTTGCAGATCTGCTTGAGGGAGGTGAGCAGCTTCATGACGAGGCCGCGCCGGCCGATGCCCTCCGCGGCCTCGATCTGCGCCATGGACTCGCGGACCACGGCCTCGTAGAGAGAGGCCTGTTCGCGGGTGAGGGGCGCCGGGTGGTCGGACTCGGTCTTGGGCGGCAGCTCGGGCACGATGCCCGGGTCGGACTTC
>NZ_WWIA01000631.1 GCF_009870065.1 Streptomyces sp. SID5785
CCCGTGCTTGAGCTGCGCCGGATCACCGCGGGCCACGACCGCCGCGACCCCGTCCTGCGGGACGTCAGCCTCACCCTCGCCCCCGGCGAGAGCGTCGGGCTGCCCGGCCCCAGCGGGTGCGGCAAGTCCACGCTCGTCCGGGTCGCGGCCCTGCTCCACGAGCCGTACGCCGGGCAGGTGCTGCTCGACGGCGAGCAGGTGCGCGGGTGGCGGCACCGGGCGCCGCGCGCACAACGCACCGCGATCGGCGTCGTCTTCCAGCAACCGCGACTGTCGGCCGACCCGCGGCTGCGGCTCGCCGACCTCGTCGCCGAACCCCTGCGGGCGAACGGGCTGCCGGCCGACGCCCGCGTGCGGGAGCTGGCGGGGCAGGTGGGGCTCGGCCCCGACCTGCTCGGCCGCCGCCCCCACGAGGTCAGCGACGGCCAGCTGCAACGCGCCTGCCTGGCCCGTGCCCTCACGCTGCGCCCCCGGGTGCTGATCTGCGACGAGATGACGGCGATGCTCGACGCGTCGACCACGGCGGCGCTCGTCGCGGCCGTGGAGTCCTACCGCTCCGCGACGGGCGCGGGCCTGCTCGCCGTCGGCCACGACCGGGTCCTCCTGGAACGCTGGTGCGACCGGATCGCGCCGTGGCCCCCGGGTTGAGCACAGATGGCGGTCCGGCCAACTCCCGTACCGGGCCTGCCGTCAGGGTCTCCCGGCACCCCATACTCACCGGTGTCCCCACGGCCCACCACGGGAGGCACCATGGCCCAGACCACCCGCCGCCGAGCACTCGGCCTCGCCGCCGCACTGTCCGCCGGTCTCGCCGCGTCACAGACCGCGACGACCGCCCAGGCCGCCGGGCCGGGGCGCGGCCCCCGGCCCCTGCTGCGCGCCCACGCCCACAACGACTACGAGCACCCGCGACCGCTCCTCGACGCACTGGACCACCGGTTCAACAGCGTCGAGGCCGACATCTACCTGGTGGACGGCGACCTGCTCGTCGCCCACGACCCCGTCGGCCTCGACCCGAGCCGCACCCTGGAGTCCCTCTACCTCGCCCCGCTCGCGGCCCGGGTGCGCGAGCACCACGGCTCGGTGTACGGGGGCCGGCGCGTACCGCTCCAGCTGCTCGTCGACATCAAGACCGAAGGGGAGGCGGCCTACCGCGAACTCGATCGTCAACTGCGGCGCCATCGCGGCCTGTTCACGAGGTACGCACACGGCCGTGTGCAACCCGGCCCCGTGACCGTGGTGGTCTCCGGCGACCGCGCTGCGCGCGCGCCCATGGAGGCGCAGCGCACCCGCAGCGCCTTCTACGACGGCCGGCTCGCCGACCTCGGCACCTCGGCCCCGTCCTCCTTCGTGCCGCTCATCAGCGACAACTGGACCGGACTCTTCACCTGGCAGGGGGCAGGGCCGATGCCCGCCACGGAGCGGGACGAGCTGCGCCGGATCGTCGCCGCCGCGCACGCGGCGGGACAGCGGGTCCGCTTCTGGGCCACGCCGGACGTCGCGGGTCCGGAACGGGATGCGGTGTGGGGCGAGTTGACCGCCGCCGGTGTCGACCACCTGAACAGCGACGACCTCGCCGGGCTCCAGGCCTTCCTGGAGGCGCACGAGCGGTGACCGGGCGTTAACACCCGTTCGGGGGACAGGTCGTGCCCCGGACGGGACCCTCCGCTGCGTCACACTTGCGGCCGAAAGCCACGGTGTCGACGTGGCGGAGGAGGTTCGGCGATGTCTCTGTCCATTTCCGTCGTGCTGCTGCTCCTGATCATCGCCGTGATCTTCCTGCGCAACGGCGCGCTCAAGCTGTCGCACGCCCTGGTCTGCCTGATGCTCGGCTTCCTCCTGGCCGGCACCGGTGTGGCGCCGACCATCCACGACGGCATCAACGCCACGGCGGGCCTCGTCAGCAGCCTCGATCCGTGATCCGTGATCCGTGAGCCGTGACCCCGGCGCGGGTGTCCGGGGCGCCGCCGACCGTGACCACGAGTCCGTTGAAGACGGGGTACGCGACGACGGGTGAGCCGCCCCTCAGGCGCCGACCACCCGGGAGCGGATCAGGAAGCGCACACCCTCCGGCGCCTCCAGCGAGAACCCGCTCCCGCGGCCCTCGACCACGTCCACGATCAGCCGGGTGTGACTCCACACCTCGTACTGGCTCCTGGACATCCAGAACCCGACGGGCTCGGCCACCCCGGGCACCGGCAGCTCCGCGAGCAGGACGTCCGCCGCGCCCGTGCGGAACTCGCCCCGCGGGTAGCACATCGGCGCGCTGCCGTCGCAGCAGCCGCCGGACTGGTGGAACATCAGCGGTCCGTGGGCGTCGTGCAGCCTGCGCAGCAGTGCGGCGGCGGCCTGGGTCAGCTCCACGCGGGGTTCGTCGCTCATGACGGAACAGTCAAGACGCGAAGAGGTTGCGAGCACGTTGCACCCGCGGGCCGCCGACGCGCATAGGCTCCGCACATGGAACAGAGGGAGATCATCCTGCGGGCGATCGGCGTGCTCACCGAGACACAGGAGATGGTGCGCAGACTCAGCGACGGCGAGACGCTCGACACCGACCTCACCCAACTGGGACGGCTGGTCTCGGAGGTGTTCCCCACCGTCGAGATCCCGGCGGGCGCCACCGCGGAACAGGCCGCCGAGCGGACCATCGCCGCACTCATGCCCGCCAGCGTCTCGCTCGTCGAGGCCTTCGCCTTCCTGTTCACCCAGCTCGCCAAGGTGCACGACGAGGGCCGCGGCGACGTCAGCTCCACCGAACTGCTCCAGGAGATCGCCCTGCGGATGTCCGCCCCCGACGACCCGGAGGCCTCCCCGGGCGCCGAGGACGCCGACGGCCCGGACACGCCGGACGCCGGCTGACCGGCTCCTGCCCCGGGCCGGGACGTCCGGCCGGGCAGGTGCCTACCGGTTCGGGTCCCGGAACCGGCCGAACGCCTTCGTCAGCGCACCCAGCGGCGAGCCGTCCGGCCGGGCCGGGAGCACCGGCGGGCCCGGCACCGCGGTGCCCGCCTCCGTGAGCGCGGCCTGCGCCGCCTCGGCGGCCTCCTTGTACAGGTCCCGCGAGCGCGTCATCGCCTCGAGCGCCTCCGCGTACCGGCCGACCATGTCCTGCGCGTGCGTCAGCTCCTCGTCGGGCGTGAGCAGGTGCCAGCCCTTGCGCAGCCGGGTCAGCGCCTGCGCGGCCTCGTCGGGGAAGGGCCGTGGCAGCGCGGTCGCCGCCACGATCCTGGACAGCAGCTCGGGCTGCTCCGAACCGTCCAGGAACACGCTGCGGACCGTGAAGGCCTCCGGGTCGTACCCCGGCTCGCGGGGCGTGGCCGGCAGCACCACGGCGCCGCCGCGCGGCAGCCGCACGTCCAGTTCCTTGCGCAGCGCGAAGTCCGCGATCTGCGCCAGCTCGGGCGCCGCCCGGTGCTCGATCACGCGGTGCCGCAGACTCGGCGGCAGATACGCGGTGACGGGCTGCTGCCCGCGCAGGTCCGGCGTCATCGCCTCGTGCACCACGACGTGCACGTACCAGCTGGAGCGCGCGCACTCGCGCAGCAGCCTGCGCACCTCGTCGTCGTCCTTGGGCAGCGGGTTCGTCGTACGGATCCGCAGCCCGGCCACCGTCTCGTGGTCCCAGGGCACCCGCTCGCTGTCCGGCCAGAACATCGTCGCCGGAGAGGGCCAGTCCGGCTGCCAGTCGCGCTCGGCCTCCGCCGTGAGCACCCACGGCACGCCGCCGCCCCCGGCCTCCCGGCGGCGCGGCTCCGGCTCGTACGTCGTCAGCTGGGCCCGCACCGTCACGTCGTCGGCCACGCGCCAGCGCGCCTCGAACACCCGGCGGGCCCCGGGGCCAGGACCGGCGTCCTCGTCGCGCGGGTGCAGCGCCGTGGAGCGCGCCGCCTCGACGGGATCGAGGTCGAGGAAGCCCTCCAGCACCCCGGCCGCCCGCAGGGCGATCAGGTTGCGCCGGAGATCCTGCTCGGGCTCGGGCCCGAGGTGGAGGCCGCGGGCCTGCCACACGGTCGCGGGGGCGGGGTTCAAGGAAGGTTTCTTCTTGGCCATGGAGTCGATCTGTGAGCGGACGATGCCCGACCAGTATGGGCCGTCGG
>NZ_WWIA01000007.1 GCF_009870065.1 Streptomyces sp. SID5785
GCCGACCTCACCGACCTCACCGCCGGCAACGCCCCCCGCGCCCGCGCCCTGCGCACCTCCCTGCAACGCCTCGCGGACGACCGCGCCCCCGACGACCCCCTGCGCGAGATGGCCCGCGAAGTCCTCGCCGGACGCATCGGATTACGCGAGGCCACCCGCATCCCGGCCTACGCCGAGGCGCTCGGGCAGCGCGCCGCGCAGGGCCTGCGGGAGTACGACCGGCTGTCCCCGCACGAGCGAGCCGAACAGGAAGCCGCCGCCCACCGCTTCCTGGAGGAACAGTCCGCGGAGATCGACCGCGAACATCACTAGCGGCCCGGTCCGTGGCGCCAGGAGGACGTGACTCAGCCCCGGCCGCACGTGCCCGCGGCGTCGGCCGCCCCGCGCGCGTACGCGGTCACGGCCTTCCTCAGGGCCGACTCACCAGGGGCGTTCTCCGCGCGGACCGTGGCGAAGACCTCCTCACGGTCCCCGGGCGCGGAGCCGCAGTCCACCCGCCTCAGCCCCGCGGACGAGGTGGCGACAGCCTGCCCTGCACGGGCCGGAGCGGCCGCGTCGCCGAGGCCCGGCGTGGCCGACATGACCTTGCGCACGGACGTGCCGTGCTCCCAGCGTTCGGTCTTCGCGCTGACCGCGAGATCGCCGTCCACGGTGAGCGTGCAGGTCCGCAGGCCGTCCGTGCCCCCGCTCCGCGTGGTGAGCCGCTCGCCGTCCGGCAGCAGAGGTTCGATCACGGAGACCGGCACGGGTACGTCGCACAGTTCGCCCGGCACCGCGTACCCGCGGTGGTCCCCGGTGTCCGGCGAACAGCCCGCGAGCCCGGCCAGGAGCACCAGTCCGGCTGCGGCGGCGAGCAGCGCGGAGACCCGCGGTCGAGGCATGCCGCCGCCCTACAGCTTCGTACAGGCGTCGGTGCCGGCCGTCGCCTCGGCGTACGCCTTGACGAAGCCGAGCAGGTCCTTGGCGTCGTCCGCGGCCTCGCTCACCCGGGCGGTCACCCAGATCGACCGGTCCGCCTTCCCGGAGTCCGCCTTCCCGGAGGAGGACGGGCACGCCACGCGCCCGACGGCGCCGCTCTTCCCGTACACGTACTGCCCGTCACCCGAGGCGGTGTCGGTGGGCTCGACCCCCTCGGCGGACTGGGCCACGTCCTGGGCCGACACGTCGGCGGCGCGCTTCTCGACGGACGTAGACAGGGCCACCTCGCCGTCGACCTTCAGCCGGCACCGCTGCACGCCGACCGCGGCGGACGGCTCCTGCACGGCCTTCTTGCCGGGCGGCAGCAGAGGGGTCAGCGCACTGCCGGGCACCTTGGTGCCGCACAGGTCCGCAGGCACCGCGTACGCGCGCTTCGGCTCGGACGAGGAACAGCCGACGGCCGAGACGCCGAGCAGCGCCGCGCCGATGACGAGCGCGGCGGACCGGCCGACGCCGTACGGGAACCTGTGCATGTGTCTGTCCAACATCCTGGGGAGTCCGGAGAGCGGCAGTGGGAGCCGCCGGGGGAGACGGCTCGGGTCGGGTGCGATCGAGATCGGTAGGGGATCAGCCGGGGATCAGTCGGGGATCTCGGTGTCGAGGTCCTTGGCCATGGCGTGGATGTCCGTGTTCGCGTCGTTGAAGCCGGTCGCGGTGCCCTCGCTCACCCAGGTGTCGATCTGGTCCCCGTAGGTCGCGTGATGCGCCTTGGCCGCCTCGCTCGCCGCAGCGTAGTTGGAGTTCGTGGCCGTGTCCTTGATGGTCTCCCAGCGCGTGGCGACGTCGTGCCCCGCCTCGGAGCGGTAGTTGCCCTCGTCGTCCTTGAAGAACGCCTCGAGAACGGCCGAGGTGACCGTGCCCGCGACACCGCCCGCGGCCGCGCCGCCGACCGGCGAGGCGATGAAGGACGTACCGATGCCGACGCCCGTGCCGACGATGCCGGAGATGACGTTCTTCTTCTGGCTGACCGCGTAGTCGAAGTCGCCGTCCTTCTCGGCGGCGGGGCCGAGCACCGCCTCCTGGCGGCCCTGGGCGAGGAGCCCGTTGAACTCGCCGGACTTGCGGGACAGGCTGGTGATCGTGTCCTTGGCGTCGTGCGGGTACCGCTGGTCCTCGGGCAGGTCCGGGTTGAGGTGGTAGTCCATGAGGCTGGCGGTGTAGGCCTTCTCGCCGACGTTCAGCGCCGCGTAGCCCTCGGGGTTCTCGCTGGTCGTCACGAGGAAGCGCGCGACCGCGTTGTGGTCGAGCTTGGCGTCCTCGCCGGCCAGCGGGTACAGCTTGTCCCAGCCCGAGTCGCCACCGTCGACCTTCGGGCCGTCGGCCATGGCCCGGTGGATGTCGGGCAGGTACTCGGCGCCGATCTGGCCGAAGCTGTCGGACATGTAGCTGTTGTCCTTGAGCCGGTCCGGGTCCTCGGAGACGGAGTCGACGAGCTCGCGCATGAGCCCGGCCTGAGCGGCGGTGTGCGCCGGGGTGTCCGCGGTCGGCAGCTCGCCCGCCGGATGACCCGTCGTCGCCGCCTCCAGCGCGAGCGCCAGGTTGTTCTGGCCGGTGTGGAGGTCGTCCCCGTCCAGGTTGTGCTCCTCGGGCCACTTGCGGTCCTCGAAGAGGTACGTGAAGTTGTCGACGGGCTCCTTGCGGTCGTCGCCGTCCTTCGGGAGGTACTCCTCGTTGAAGAAGTCCGTGGCCGCGTCGGGGGAGTTGGAGAGCCCCTTGAGGTAACCGGTGAGCGGGTCGGCGCCGCTGTCGTCGCCCATGCGGTTGAGCCAGGGCATGTTGATTCCGGCGCGCCACTTCATGTTGTCGTGCTCGCCGTCGCCCGTGAGCTTGCGCTCCGTCTCCATGAGCTTGGTGCCGTAGCTCTTGAGGAAGTCGTCGTCGTAGTCGCCGGCGCGCATCAGGTTGCTCATGACCTGGAACCCGTCGGGGCCGAGGCCGTTGGGGCCGATCGTCTGGTCGCCCAGCCGGATCATGTTGCCCTTCCAGCTGGTCATGGCCGAGGAGTCGCTCTGGCTCGCGGTGGCGAGCGTCATGCTCAGGTTGCGCTGGAGGTCGCCGAGCTTGTCGAGCCGCTCGTGGCCTACCTCCATGTTCACGTGCGGGTCGCTGATGCCCTCCCAGAACTCGAGGGTCTTCTTCGGGCCCAGCTGCGTGGCGAACCGCTCGGCGAACAGCGGGTCGTCCTTGTACTTCGACAGACCCGCGTTGATCTTGTCGAAGTCCGCGGGCGTGAGGTCCTTCGGGTTCTTCCCGGCGATCTTGGCGAGGTCCTCGGCGGTCTTGACCGCGTCGGCGGCCGAGTCCCGGTCCTTGTACGAGGCGTCGGAGAAGCCCATGCGCGCCTCGTCGGCGATCGCCTTGAGCACCTTGCTCGCCGAGTCGTCGCTGGTCGTGGCCTTCTGCAGGATGCCCTGGACCTCGTCGCGCAGCGCGGTGACGTCGCTCGGACTGTGCTCGGGGACCGTCGTCCCCTTGGCGGCGCGGTCCGGGTGGATGTTCATGGTGACCGTGAACCCGCCGTCACCGGTGCTCGTGACCGTCAGGTTCTTCTTCAGGCCCCGCTCGATCGCGTTCTCGAGGTCCTTCTTGTACTGCTTGAGCTCGTCGCGGGTGTCGCTGAGGATGTTGTGGACGGTCGTCGCCTGCGTGTGCGCGTCCGCGAACTCACCGGCCGTCTTGCCGATGAACTCCTTGGAGACCTGCGCGTTGACGCCGACCCAGTTGGCCTTGTTCGCCGCCTGGTGCAGCCCGTCCTCGGCGTCCTTCTTGAGGCCCACGAGATGCTTGACGAGCAGCTTCCAGTCGGCGACCGCGTCGTCGAGGGACTTGAAGTTGGCGAAGCGCAGTGCGTCGAGTTCCATGATCGCCCGTCTCTTCCTCTACCGCTGAACCTGCTGATGCTGCGTGTGCCACGGATGCGTGTGCGGCCCGTGCGGCCTGTGCGCCGCCCGTGCGGCGAGTCCACCGCCTCCGTACGACCGGGGTGCACGAGCCCTGCGGTGTCCGGGCCGGGGCACACGGGCCGGGGCGCACGGATCTCCCCGGGACGGCTACTTCTTCTTGGGCTCGTAGACCGGGTTCTTCTCGCCCGGCGCGCCGACCCGCTCGTCGAACCCCGCGTCCAGGGCGTCGATGCTGCTCATCTGGCGCTGGATGTAGTGCTCGTCGCCCGCGTGGACCTTCTTGGTGGTCTGCATGTGGTTCGAGATCTGCGCGCAGGCGTCCATCAGGGACTTCAGCTGCTCGTCCCAGCGGTTCGACACGTGCTTGAGCCCACCGCCGAGCGCGAACCCCTGCCCGGTGAGGTCACCGGCCGCGGTGTCGCTGCTGGGGATGGAGACACGGGCCTTGTCCCAGAGCTGGTTGTAGAGGGTGTGGGCGTGCGACCCGATCTTTGACAGGTCCCCGTTCTTGACCTTGAGATCACCGGTCTGCGACGGCATCGGCGGTTCCCCGTCGACATGGTTCAACTGCATCCGCGTCGACTGCCGCCCGGCCGCGTCCGCCTTCAGCTGCTGCCACTCGTCCCATGCCATGTGCCGGCCTCCCCCGTACCTCTTCCACTGACGGCGCGCTCCCGGACGCACCACTTCCGAGCCAAGCTAGCAACTGGCCGGAAAACGCACAGGGCCCGAGTCGCGACCGCCACTGTTCACTTCCCTTGCATCTGTGGACACCCCGTGAAGGCCTCATGGCGAGTTCCGGCCGGATGTCCGAATTCATCCGTACGAGACGGGTCTCACTCCCCGAACTCAGCGCTCCGAGGAGCACGTCCCACCCCGAGATCGGTACACAAATGTGCCCCGCGGTTCGCCTCGGGCGAAGAGTTGTCCGAGTTTGCCGGAAAAGGGGGCCGTGCCCGTGCGATCTCGTAACGGAGTTAACGCAGAAGCTCGGTTGGAGCGGATGTTCATGGTGACTACAGTGGTAATCGCGTTGTAGGCCGACGCGAACGGCTTTGCGATCGCGGGCGAAGCGATCACGGTGGACGGCCCGTCTCGACGGAGACGGGGCGACGGGGAAACGGGGAGGAAGACGCGTGCTTCCAGCGGAAGGCGGCGGGGTATCGAAGGCGGCGGCGGCCGACCTGAAGGTCGGTGCCACTGTTCTGACGACCTTCAAGCAGCGAGTCGACAAGATCCTGCGCGACTTCGAGAGTTCCGACGGCGGATCCGCGAAGGTTCGTGACCACCAGGTCACCCGGGCGGCCGTGACGAGCGGGTCGAGGGACTTCATCGAGGCGGACGTCCTTCACCTGCAGTACGAGCAGGTCCACACGCGCATCACCTCGCTCTCCAAGATGCTGGGCATGCAGATCGAGGCCATGAGTATTGCCTCGCACGGTGCCGAGGTCGGGTTCGCGAACCTGGAGGAAGACCAGAGGCGTCGCTTCTGGGAGATCCAGACGAAGATCGACCAGGAGCACCGCGCCGCCGGCTCGGGCCAGGGCCACAGTGACGCGCAGAGCGTGGAGACGGGCAAGAAGGGGCTCTACAGCTGATGGGTGACGACGGCAAGAAGACCCCGGAGACGCCGCCCACTCCGCAGGAGCGGGTGGACGGGCAGGTCGCCCTCACGGACGGCGTGCAGGGTGTCATGAGCGTCCTGCACGACGCCTTCGGTCTGGGATCCGACCGTGCGTTCTACGTGTCGGACGATCTCGCGGAAGACCTCAAGGTCACGGGCGGCGCCACCGTCTTCGAGAGGGACCTGCTCAACGAGATGCTCGACCTGGTGAGGAACACCAAGCCGAGCGAGCTCGAGAACGCCGGAACGGCGCTCTGGAGTGCCAGCAAGGCGATGGGCGAGGCAGCCGCGGAACTGCGCCGGAACGTCAAGCACGCGACATCCGACTTCCAGGGTGAGGCGGGTGACGCCTTCCAGAAGTGGGCGGACAAACTCGCCAACCACACCGACGACTTGAGCTCCTACGCGCAGTCGGCCGGCGTGGAGATCGTCGCGGCCGCGACCGGTCTTGCCTCGGTGAAGAGCTCGCTCCCGCCTCGCGACACCCGTCCGGCCGAGAAGACGAAGGTGAAGCCCGAGCACCTGCCCCCCGACAAGCAGGTGAAGGGCGACCCCGACTACGACGAGGCCGTCAAGGTCGAAGGCCACCGCCAAGAGGCCATCAACCAGATGAACCGGCTCGCGTCGTTCTACTCGGTCTCGGCCGAGAACCTGAGCACGCTCAAGCCCCCCACGTTCGAGACGATGCCGAACGTGGGCGTCCCGAAGCCCGCGCCCTCCGCAGGACGGCAGTTCGCCGACGACAGCGGTACATCCTCCGGTACGGCGGAGCGTGCCCAGGTGTCCTCCCCGCACCACTCCGTGCAGGAGGTGGGCCGGCCCGCCGACGTCTCGCCCACCACCCCCCAGGAGGTGCACGGTTCGGTCACCATGCCGGACCGCCCCGTCGGTACCGAGATCGACAGTGTCGGCACGCTGCCGACGCCCACCACCACCGCGCCGAGCCCGCAGACGCCCGTCAGCCCGGTGAGCCCGAGCCCGACGGGGCAGCCCCTGCCGTTCGCGACGGGCCTCACGAACCCGCTCGGCCAGAACCCGGGCCGGCTGGGTGGGGGCGCCAACCGCAGCCCCCTCACCGCCCAGGGGAGGACGCCGACGAGCTCGGAGGCGTCCCGCGCAGCCACGGGCCGAGGCGGGGCCGGGGCCAACAGCCCCATGGGGCGCGCGAGCAGCACGGGACAGTCCGCTGCGCGCGGCGGAGGCATGCAGGGTGGCCGGCCGACGAGCACGGGGCGTGGCGTCACCGGCGGCATGCCGCGTGCCAACAATGCGAACAGCGCCCGTACCTCCGGCCCCGGCACCACCGGGGCGGGCCGGTCGAACGGTGTCGTGGGCGGCCGCCCGACGAACACCGCCAAGCCGACCGGACAGGGCGGAGCGCGTGTGCCGCGGGGCGGAGTGATGGGTGGTCAGGGCGCACCCGGCAGCACGCGCGGTGCCGGCGGCGGCATCGGGCAGCGTGGCGTCGTGGGAGCGCCCAAGACGGAGACCGCGGGACGCTCGACCGGCGCCGGACGCAAGATCCAGGGTGCGTCCGACGCCGTGACGGGGCGCCCGACCGGCAAGAACCCCGCGGCCCGCTCGGGGCGCGGCGGCTTCACCTCCGGAGGCGCGGGACTCGTTCGAGGACCGTCGTCCCGCAGGGACAGCGGAGAGGACGATCAGGAAGGCAGCGAGCGGCCGGACTACGTCGTCGAGGACGTGGAGACACACCTTCCGCAGAAGCAGCGGCGTGATGTGCCGCCGGTAATCGACTGAGTCGCGAGCGAGGACGTACAGCAGCATGGAGTCAGGGATCGGCCGTCGGACAGAGTGGCGTGCGCGCGCACCGCGCCGCACGGCGAAGCGGTGGGCGGTGGCAGCCGTCGTGTCGGGTGCCGTCGTCGGTTCGGTGGTCGGTCTCGCACCGGCCGCGGTGGCGGACGAGAGCGTCCGGTCCCAGGAGTGGTACCTGGACGCCATGGACGCTGAAGCCATGTGGAAGGTCAGTGACGGTGACGGCGTCAAGGTCGCCGTCATCGACTCCGGGGTGAGCGACGGCACGCCCTCTCTCAAGGGCCAGGTACTCGCGGACGAGACGCCGAAGAGCGTCGCCTACCACGCGACCGAGGACTACGACGGGCACGGAACGACCATCGCCGAGCTCATCGCGGGAACCGGTGCCGGCGGCGGGATCAAAGGCCTCGCCCCCGGCGCGAAGGTCGTCCCGTACCGGGTTCTGCTGACCTCGCTCAAGGATCAGGGCGAGCGCAAGAAGACGCCGGAGATGGCGAAGGCCGTGCGGGCGGCCGCAGACACCGACGCGAAGATCATCAACCTGTCGGTCGGTCAGGACGTGCTGGACCCCGAGCTGGAGTCCGCGGTCAAGTACGCCCACGCCAAGGGCAAGTTGATGTTCGCCGCCGTCGGCAACAACCCCGACAAGAACCCCGACCTCATCGGCTACCCCGCCGCCTACGACGGCGTGGTGGGCGTGGCTGCCTCCGACGACGAGGGCAAGGTGGGCAAGTTCTCCCAGCACGGGGCGTTCGTCGACCTCGCCGCGCCGGGCCTGGACATCCCCAGGTGGTGCGATGCCACCCTCACCTCGTACTGCGGCAAGGGCGAGGGCACCAGTGCCTCGGCGGCCATCGCCTCCGGGTCGGCCGCACTGATCTGGTCGAAACACCCCGACTGGACCGCGAACCAGGTTCTGCGTGTCCTGACCGACACCGCGGCCCGCAGCTGGCCCGCGGACAAGCCGAGCACCTACCTCGGACACGGCCTCGTCCGGCCGGCCCGGAACCTCCTCCACAACGAGGGCCGGCCCGGGGCGGCGGAGGTGGACCCGATCACCAACGAGAAGACGACCGGGGCCGGTTCCAGCTCGGAAACGACCCCCTCCACTTCTGCATCAGGCTCGTCACAGCCCTCGCAGAAGCCTTCAGATGTTCCGGCCGAGGCGGCAGGATCAGATGCGGAATCCTCAAGCGACAGCAACACGTTGTGGATTGCGCTCGGCGCGGTCGCGGCAGTGATCGTGATCGGCGGCGGCGGTTTCGCCGTCCTCCGTGCGCGACGCGGTCAGTGAGACTTTCAACCGTGGGGTCCCTGCGTTTCTTGGGTGGACCACGGGGGAGCGGTTCGGCCCCGCGAGGGGCCGGGCCAAGGCAAAACAACTAGAGGCAACCAAGAAAGGCGGGAGTGGCATGGGTACGCCCAGGCAGAAGCTCGAAGACCAGAAAGTCGCATCACTTGAGAAGCGGATGTCGGAGAAGTACGACGGCATTCGCAAGCGCGTGCACAACCTGCAGGGCGTCATCGACAGCCTCGAAGGCAACTGGCAGGGCATCGGTCGTGCTGCATTCGACAAGAAGCAGTACGAGATCAACGAGTCGCTTCAGGCCATCGGCCGGATCCTCGCCGACGTCATCGACTCGATGAACAAGACGCGCAACATCAAGGACAACACGGAAGACGACGTGCGAGCGTCCGTCAACAAGATCGACGTGAAGGACGGGGCTTCGTCCCTCAGTGGCTACTGAGACGGCGTAGCACCCCGAGATCACGGCGACTTACGTACAGACGAGGGAGAGAAAAGTGCCCAGCAACGGTGACGGACTGCTTGTAACTTACGACGGCCTGGACTCGGCCGCGACCCAGATCGGTAACGAGGCGAAGGCTCTCGAGGGTGACCTCGAGGAGCTCAAGCAGATGGTCGTGAAGAGCCTGGAGTACTGGGAGGGTGAATCCCAGGGTTCCTTCGACAGCAAGCTCAAGCGCTGGGACAAGGAAGCCAAGGACATCCACACCGCGCTCACCGGCATCGGTCACGTGGTCGGCCAGGCCGGCGGTGACTACATGGGCGGCGACAAGAAGGCTGCCAGCTACTTCGACTAAGGCTGCTGAAGTGGCATTCCAGGGTGGGCGCGTGCGGGAGGCGCCCACCCTGGAAACGCTCTCGGGCGCTGCGAAGCCGCCGGGCAGCGTGTCGCATGGGGAGTTGAGATGACTCCTGTACACAGAAGATGAGGAGTCATGTCTTTCGGCCCCCCGCCGTCACCGTTCACCCAGTCGCAGAGGGCTGCCGAGGAGCGTCGACGGAAGCGTTTCAAGCTGCGAGGGGCCTTGAGTGTCGCCCTGGCTGCAGTGCTGGCCCTCGGCGGCTGGGCCCTGTGGTCCGCCAACTCCGGCAACGAGAACGACACCACCACGAGTGCGAAGGCCGCGCATCAGCCTGCGTCCGACGACATCAGGGAGACCGTGGAGCCTGCCCCGAGGGGAGGCGCCGGTCACATGGTGGCTTCTGTCATGACGAAGGAGCTGCAGCCCAAGCAGAGTCAGGCGACACCGGGGACCTGGGCGACGGACAAGGTCCTGGTCAAGGGCAGGTACGACAAGCTCGAAGCCGTCAAGATCGGCGCGGACACCGAGGCGTGGACGAAAGTGCTGCCCGGTCCCATCTGCGGCTTCACCTCCTTGGTGACTGTGGACGAGAAGACTGCGGTCCTTTTCCGGGACAAGGAACATGGGGATCTCTGTAACCAGGTCGGATTCATCGACCTGAATTCCGGACACCTGCTGTGGAAGGCGACCTTTCCCGGAAAGAGTAAAATGGGGTCCACCATCGATCCCACGACCGTGACCATGACACGAGGTGTGGTCGTCACGTCCTGGCAGGCAAAGGGCGCCGCAGCCTTCGACATGCACGACGGCACGGAGCTGTGGCGGCGAAGCCCCGCCCAGGACTGCTCCGACCTGGGATTCGCCGGCGGCGGTGCCCTGTCCGTGGTCCGTGCTTGTGCGCCCGAAAGCGCCGGTGCCGAGACGCAGCCGTATCAGGTGCAGCGCATCTCGGCCCGCACGGGAAAGGCGCAGTGGACGTACAAGGTCGCCGAAGGCGTGAAAGGCGTCTCGCTCGTCTCCAGCAAGCCGCTGGTCATTGGCGTCGGCGCTGGTGGCGAAGGTCAGATCACCGACCTGATCTCCCTGGGGGAGAACGGAAAGTACCGTGCCACGATTCGCCTCGAAGGCGGGCACTACGAGGTCAAATGTGATTCGTACTACCTGGATCAGTGCTCCCAGGTCGTGGTGGGCAAGAAACAGGTCTTCGTCACGAGCAGCGAGAAGAACGAAGGAATCAACGACACCACCAACTGGATTGTCGGGTTCGATCTGGGTACAGGTCGTTCCGGGATGAAGTTCGATGCCGGTGACGATCGAATGATCTATCCCGTCCGGATGAGCGGTGACTCGCTGCTTGCCTACAAGGTCAGCACCGACGGCTACGCCCCCAATTCTGTGGTCAGCCTGGATCCGGTGACGGGCAAGGAGAGCGAGTACTTCTACTTCAACGTCGCTCCGGAGAACAGGGCGATGGTCTCCGGCGGGGAGAACGATGACGTGCTGATCGAGAACGGCCGTGTCTTCTTCGGAACCGGCGGCATCACCGGTGAAGGAGAGAAGGGATCTCCCCTCCTCGTCACCACGGCCATCGGTATCGGTCGTGCCCACTCCTAGCGCGGGCGCATGCGTGTGGGTGAACCGCCGGAAAGGATGCCCCGGGCATGACTGAATCCCCCTTCGGAGCCGCACGCCCTGCCGAACCGTGGGCCGCCCCCGTACCCGCCCCCACCCCG
>NZ_WWIA01000066.1 GCF_009870065.1 Streptomyces sp. SID5785
GGTCGGTGAGCACCTCCTTCTCGATCTGTTGGAGCGTCCCGTCGTCCGGGCGGCTCGCCAGCGCGGCGCGCAGCTGCGGCAGGACCCAGGGCGCCCACGCGTTGTGCCAGTCGAGGAGCAGCCGGCGTCCCTGTGGCTCCAGCAGCATCCAGCGCATCGTGTTCGTCGGGACGCGCCGGTCGGGAAACATCGAGGCGAACTCGTCGTTGTAGGCGATCAGGTCCCACGAGGCGTCCGACACGTACGCCATCTGCCCCATGCAGTCGAGGGCGTGCTGCCAGAAGGCCGGGATCTCCTTGCCGGACGACTGGTGCAGCGGCCCGGGCGGGTCCTGGAGGATGGCGTAGCGGCACAGGGACACCCAGTCCTGCTCGTCGAGACCGAAGAGCAGGGCGACGTCCCGCAGGAGATCCGTCGGGGGATTCGGGTAACTCCCCGACTCCAGGCGGTGGTACGTCCCCAGGGTGCGGTGCAGCAGCTGGTCCACCTGGTGCTGGGACAGGCCCGGCGCCCGTCTGCCCTGTCCCGTAGGGCGCTCGAAGCCGTGGGACACGGGGTCTATGAGGGCGCGCCGTTCACGGAGCAGGGCGCGGAGCGCCTTCTTGTTCATGGTCGGTAATCCTTCTTGGTGCACGCCGAGTTGGGCACCGGCCAGTCTAAATACTCCCATCGCCTTTGGTAATAAACATTGCCCGAAGAAAACGATCAGACTCTCCGTCATGATGGGCGGTGCGAGGTTGCCCACCTGGCGGTTTCATCGTGTGTGAGCACGTAGGCACAACGATGCGGCACCTGTGCCGGGCCGCTCGAAAATGGCCGAAATTTCCCGGGAACGGGTAACCCGCAAGCCTCCTGGGGCTGTTCGAGGAAGAAGAGTGGGACCGGGCCACCTGAATTGTTGGATGTGGCCGGAAAATGCGTTGCACGACGCACGTCCCGTACTCGTCCGAGACCCCGCCGGGAGGACACTGGCTGCGGTCGGTGCCGTCACTCGCCATTACGTAGCGGCCACGGCACCGGCCGCGCCCGGTCCCCCACCCCCCGAGATCCGGCCACGCGGCGGTCAGCCCCGTGGCGTGCGCGCGTGCGCGACGTAGTCCTCGACGACCGCCTCGAGTCCGATGTCGTGCTGGGCCCGCTCGGACAGGTACCAGCGGTGTTCGAGGAGTTCGTGGTAGAGCTCGGCCGGGTCCACGGGGGAGGGCAGCCGGTCGCGGACCGCGCGGACCGTGGGGCGGAAGACGTCGCGGACCCAGCGGTGGGCGAGGACCTCGGGGCGGGCGCCCTGTGCGTCGTCCTGCGTCGCCATCCAGCTCTCCAGGTCGCCGAGCAGCCGGCGCGCCTGGTTCTCCTCCGCGTCCATACCGGTCAGCCGCAGCAACTGGCGCTGGTGGTGCCCCGCGTCGACGACCTTCGGCACGAACGTGACCGTGTCGCCCTGCGGTGAGCGCGAGATCTGCATCTCGGCCACGTCGAACCCCAGGTCGTTCAGCCGCCTGATGCGCCGCTCCATGTAGTGGTGCTTGCCCGGCGGGTACACCGAGGTGCGGGTCAGCTCGCTCCACAGGTTCGTGTAGCGCCGGTCGATCTCGGTGCCGAACTCGACGGGGTCGATGGACGGGTGGAGCGCGCCGGAGGCCTCCAGGTCGAGCATCTCGCCGCTGATGTTGACCCGGGCCAGGTCGATGTCGTACGCGCGCTGGCCGTCGCTGAGCCGCGGATGGACCTCGCCGGTCTCTGCGTCCACCAGGTACGCGGCGTACGCGCCCGCGTCGCGCCGGAACAGCGTGTTGGACAGCGAGCAGTCGCCCCACGCGAAACCGACGAGGTGGAGGCGTACGAGCAGGACGGCCAGCGCGTCCATGAGGCGGTGCACGGTCGACGGCCGCAGCGTGGTCTCGAACATCGAGCGGTACGGCTGGGACCCGCCCAGGTGCCGGGTGATGAGGACGGGCTCCAGCGGAGCGCCCTGCGGGGTCGTGCGCCCCGTCACCACGGCCAGCGGGTCCACCGCCGGGATGCCCGTGCGGTCGAGGGTGCGCAGCATCTCGTACTCGCGCAGGGCCGGCCGCTCGGCGAGCTCCTTGACCGCGACCACCTCGTCCCCGGCGCGCGCGTACCGCACGACGTGCCGGGAGATGCCGCGGGGCAGCGGCACGAGGTACTCCTCGGGCCACTCCTCCAGGGGTATGTGCCAGGGCAGGGCGAGCAGAAGCACCGGGTGCTCCGGATTGGTGGCGCTGATCTCGAGCGGCATGCGCCCAGAGTAGGCACGCGCCGCACGGGACGGTGCCCCTGCGCTCCGCAGCGGGTCAGGGCGCCCCGCCGGTACCGGCGCCGGGCGCCGCCAGCGACGCCTCCGCCGCCGCGAGGATCTCCGTGAGCCGCAGCCCGAACCGCGCGTCGCACACGGGCGGGACACCGGTGCGCGCGGCGTGCACCAGCGCGTCGACCGCTGCGGCCAGCGCCTCCTGGGAGGAGCCCGCGGCGGGCATCGTCGTCACGCCGGCTGTGCCGCGGAACTCGGCGGTCGCCCCGGCGGCCGAGGGCGGGGCCGTCAGGCTCAGGTTCGCCGTGCTCGACGCCCCGGACGCATGCCGCAGCACCAGGTGCACGGTGTCGGCGGGGCCGCGCCGAGCCGTCACCTCGGTCGCGTCCCCGAGCACCGGGAGCAGCACCGACAGGGCGTGCGGGCCCACGTCCCACAGGGCGCCGCGCTCGGCGCGCCACGGTGTCGAGGCGCGCTTCTCGGCGGCGTCCTCGGCACCGAACAGGGCGCCGTACCAGTCGGCCCGACCGGTGAACCAGCCGTCGGACGCGGCCTGTTCGGCGATCCAGTCGGCCACCGCGGGGACATAGCGCATCGTGCAGAACACCGCCGAGGCCACGCCCGCGGCCTCCACCGCCCCGGCCACCGCGCGGGCCGCCGCCGGGTCCGTCGCCAGCGGCTTGTCGAGGAGCAGATGGCAGCCCGCCGCCGCGGCTCGCGCGGCCAGGGGGGCCTGCACGTCCGGCGGCACCGCGAACGCGACGGCGTCACAGGCCGCGAACAGCTCGTCCACGTCCGAGGCGGCCGTCGTCCCGAACGCGGCGGCCAGCTCGGCCGCCGCCGGTGCGCGACGGCCCCAGACGCCCACGAGCTCGGCGCAAGGGTGGTCCCGCAGGGTCGGTGCGTAGGTCCGGTGCGCCCACGGGCCGGTGCCGACGAGGCCGAAGCGCAAGGGGGCGCCGGTCGAGGCGGACGACGGGTCGGACGAGGCGGATGAGGTGGGGGAGGTGGGGGAGGCGGGCGAGGCGGAGGTCATGGCTCGCAGTATCGCCCAGCGGGGCGGGCCGCCGCAGGGCTGTTCGCGGGGCTGCCCGCAGACACCGCCCACGCCGTGGTGAATACTGATTCACCACGGGGGTGAATGCTCTTTCACCAGTTCTTCACCTCCGCCCGGTGCCCGGCGTCGCGCACCGTCCCGCGTCAGCCCCTCCCCGCAGGAGACCCATGGACCCCGTGCCGATACCCGAGACACCGCGTACGCGCGAACGGTTCACCGTGCCCGTCCTCGCCTTCGGCGGCATCCTCATGGCCGTCATGCAGACGGTCGTCGTGCCGCTCCTGCCCGACCTGCCCCGGCTCACCGGCGCCTCCCCGGCCGCCGTGTCCTGGATGGTCACCGCGACCCTGCTGGCCGGCGCCGTGCTCACTCCCGTGCTCGGCCGCGCCGGCGACATGTACGGCAAGCGGCGCGTCCTGCTCGGGGCCCTCGCGCTCATGACCGCCGGCTCCGTGCTCTGCGCGCTCACCTCGGACATCAGGCTCCTCATCGCGGCCCGCGCCCTGCAGGGCGCCGCGGCGGCGGTCGTCCCGCTGTCGATCAGCATCCTGCGCGACGAACTGCCGCCCGCGCGCACGGGATCCGCCGTGGCCCTCATGAGCTCGACCGTCGGCATCGGCGCGGCCCTCGGCCTGCCGCTCGCCGCGCTCCTCGTGCAGTACGCGAACTGGCACGTCATGTTCTGGGCGACCGCCGGGCTCGGCGTCCTCGGGCTCGCCGCCGCCTGGTGGGCGGTGCGCGAGTCGCCGGTCCGCTCACCCGGGCGCTTCGACGCGCTCGGCACCGCCGGTCTCGCGGGGTGGCTCGTCTGTCTGCTGCTCGGCGTCTCCCAGGGCGGCCAGTGGGGCTGGGGGAGCGCACCCGTCCTCGCCCTGTTCGCCGGCGCGGCCGTGCTCCTCGCGCTCTGGGCCGCACAGCAACTGCGCTCGGCGCAGCCCCTGGTGGACCTGCGGCTGGCCGCCGGGCGCCGGGTCGGCCTGCCGCACGTCGCGGCCCTCTTCACCGGCTTCGCGTTCTACGCCAACTCGCTCGTGACGGCCCAGCTCGTCCAGGCGCCCGTCGCCACCGGCTACGGCCTCGGCCTGTCCATCGTGGCGACCGGCCTGTGCATGCTGCCCAGCGGCGTCATCATGCTGCTGTTCTCGCCGGTCTCCGCCCGCATCTCGACCGCCCGCGGCCCGCGCGTGACACTCGCGATCGGAGGCGTCGTGCTCGCCCTCGGCTACGCCGTCCGCATCGTCGACAGCACCGACCTGTGGGTGATCCTCGTCGGTGCCGCCGTCGTCTCCACCGGCACCACACTCGCCTACTCGGCGCTGCCCACCCTCATCCTGCGCGCCGTCCCCGCCGGTGCGACCGCGTCCGCCAACGGCGTCAACGTCCTGATGCGCACCATCGGCCAAGCCGTCTCCAGCGCCGCGGTCGCCGCCGTCCTCGTCCACCACACGACGCGGGTGGGCGGCGCCGAGGTGCCCACGCTGCACGGGTACCAGCTCGCGTTCGCCATGGCCGGTACGGTCGCCCTGGTGGCCACGGCCTTCGCCCTGGCCGTCCCCGACGACCGCCGGGCGGGCCCGCCCGGCACCCGCACGGCGGCGCCCGTCGCCACCGCGAAAGGAGCGTGAGGCGATGGACACGGCGTCCGCACAGGGTCCGGGGCCCGCACCGCCCCGCAGGGACGCCGAGGCCAGCCGGGCGGCCATCGTCCGCGCCACCCGCCATCTGCTGGCCCGGCACGCGCACGGCGACATCACGCTCAAGGCGATCGCGGAGCGGGCGGGCGTCAGCCCGCCGCTGATCCTCAAGTACTTCGGCAACAAAGAGGCCCTGTTCGCCCACACGATGAACTTCGAGGCCGACGTCGAGACGCTCCTCGACGCCCCGCTGGAGGAGCTCGGCCGGCACATGGTGCGCCGCGTTCTCGTCGGGCAGGCCGAGCAGGGCGCCGACCCGATCCTGCGCATCGTCCACGCCCCGCTCCAGGGCGAGCGCGGCGACATCCTGCGCGCCAACTTCCGTGCCCAGGTCACCGAGCGCCTCGCGACCCGGCTGACCGGACCCGACGCGGGCCTGCGCGCCGAACTGGCGGTGTCCGCCCTGCTCGGCCTCGGCACCCTGTACGGCATCGCCCGCGGTCCGCACGTGCGGACCGCGGGCATCGAGGACGTCGTCACGCGGTACGCCCCGGCCGTCCAGGCTCAACTCGACGGCTGAGCCCGCTCGTTCACCGGTCGGGCCGGCTCACTCGCCGCGCACCTCCAGCGGATCGAAGGCGATCACCGTCGACGCCCCGTCGGCCCACCTGACCCGCAGTCCGCCGTCCCCGGGCTCGACGGCCGTCACGGCGTCCGCCGGGTCGCCGCCGTCCTCGGCGCCGGGCCCGCCCAGCGACGCGAGCGCGGCCAGGATCAGGGTGCCCTCGACCCGGGCCGCCAGCCGCGGGACCCGTACCCACGGCTCGTAGGCCGTGCCCTCGGGAGCCCGTACGGCGTCCCGGCCGTCCCAGCCGTGCAGCGCCGTCAGCTCGGAGCGCAGCGCGTCCGTGGCCCAGCCGGTCAGCGTGACGCGTGCGCCGTGCGGCGCCCCCACGACGCGGTGCACCCGCAGTTCGTGCCGCCCCCTGGCCACCGTCACGCTCTCCACGCGCAGCCCCGGCACCATCGGGGCGCCCGCCGCGAAGACCGGCCGGTGCCGGGACGCCGCCCAGCCCCAGCCGTCGCCCTGTCCGGCGCCCAGCGGCTCGATGCGGCGCCGGACGCTCGCCGCGCCCGCCACCTCCACGGCCAGGTGGTTGTCGGCGACGTTGGTGCGCGCGGTCGGACCGGTGTGCGTCGAGTACGCGTGGCGCCCGTAGTGGATGTCCTCCTGGGCCGCGCACTCGCCCTCGTGCGGGCGCACGTGGTCGCTGCCGTGGTTGTGCAGCCGCACGATGCCGTCGGCGCCGGTCGACTGCACGAGCAGACCGGGCGCGGGCAGGGCGACGACCCGGTCGGGGCCCTCGCTCGGCGCCGGCTCCTCACGGGCGGTCCACAGCGGATCGTCCTCCGGCGCGAGCAGCGCCACGAAGCCCTTCGACGCCCAGTACGGGGACGCGGGCCCCGAGTAGTTCTGCAGCGTGGCCGGGTGCGGCCCGTGCCACCCGAGGCTCAGCAGGCCCTGGTCCGTGACACCGCCCCGGTCGAGGAAGTAGCGCAGACTGCCGCTGATCAGCCGTCGTGACGTGCCGGGGGACAGCGGCGTGTGCCCGGTCACGGCCCCGACGCCGACCGCGGCGGACGCCGCGAACCGGTAGGTCAGCGAGCGCCCGAAGTGCAGCGGCGCCCCGTCCCCGCCGAACAGCAGCGAGAAGCCCTCCAGATGCTCCCGCAGCCGCGGGCCGAACCGGTCCGCGAGCGCCGTGTCCCCGGTGAGGTGCGCGTGCAGCATCGGATAGAGGTGCAGCGCCCAACCGTTGTAGTGGTCGAAGGCGCGGCCGTCGCCGTCCGCGTACCAGCCGTCGCCGCGGTACCACGTCTCCATCAGACCGAGCGCGCGTTCCTTCGCGCGGGCCGTGTCGGCGTCGCCGCGCCCCGCGGACTCCAGGAACGAGGCGACCATGAACGGGAAGAGATACCAGTTGTTCGGCGCGGGTGTGTGCGTCAGCGCCCCGCGCAGCCACGCCTCCGCGCGGTCCCGCACCCCGTCGTCCAGCCGGTCCCACAGCCACGGCCGGGTCAGCATGAGGCCGAGCGCGACCGACGCGGACTCCACCATCGGCTGGCCCTGGACATGGTGGTCCAGGATCAGCGGCCACGACTCGGCGTCGTCCCGGCCCGGCGTCGCGGTCCCCGCCGCGAGCCCCTCCGCGTACCGGTCGAGCAGGCCGTGCGGGTCCTTGCCGCCGGCGCCCGCGACACGGAATCCCGCCGCGAGGAACGTGCGCGCGTACCCCTCCAGACCGTCCGAGCGGACCCCGGACGCGGACGGGCGGCCCGGCAGGTCGAGGAGCGCCCCGCGCGGCGTCGCCCAGCGCCAGGCCGCGCCCAGCAGCCCGTCGGCCACGGCCTCCCAATGGGCCCGGGTGTAGCCCGTGGACGAGCTCAGCTCCCGGTCGTCCTGCGGCAGTTCGAACGGGATCGTCATGCGAGGAACGCCAGCCTTTCGCGTCGTACGGGATGGGCGAAGCCGTCGCCGGCGGCCCACCGGGACACCTCGGCGACCGCGGTGTCGGCGAGCCGCTCCCACTCGTTGCCCTGGGAACCCGCCAGGTGCGGGGTGATCAGCGCGTGCGGGCAGTCCCACAGCGGATGGCCCGCCGGGAGCACCTCGGGCACCGTGACGTCGAGGACCGCACGGAAGCGGCCCGCGACGACGAGCTCGGTCAGGGCGTCCTGGTCGAGGACGGCGCCGCGCGCGGTGTTGATGAGGGTGGTACCGGGTCGCAGGGCGCTCAGCAGCGCCCGGTCGACGAGGCCGCGCGTCTCGGGCAGCAGCGGGGTGTGCACGCTCAGCAGGTCGCTGCGCTCGAACAGTTCGGGCAGCGAGACCGGGGTGACCCCGAGCGAGGCCGCCTCCTCGGCGTCCACGAACGGGTCGTGCAGCAGCACCTCGAGATCGTAGGGCCGCAGCAGCTCGATGACGCGGCGGCCGACCATCGACGCGGACAGGATGCCCACGGTGCGACGGTAGTTGCCGAGATCCTGCGTGGTGACCAGCCAGTTGTCGCGCGTGCGGTCCCGCCGGAAGTCACGGGCGCGCTCCAGCACGTTCTTGCCGTGCAGCAGGATCATGGCCACGGTGTACTCGGCGACCGGCAGAGCGTTCGCCGCGGCGGCCGAGGACACCTCGACGCCGCGCTCCCAGCAGGCCTCGGTCACATGGCCGCGCACCGAGCCTGCCGCGTGCACGACCGCCCGCAGCCGGGGCGCCGCGGCGAGCACCGCGGCGTCCAGCGGCGGACAGCCCCAGCCGGTGACCAGCACTTCCACGTCGGCGAGCACCTCCTTGGCGCGCGCGGACGTCAGGTCGTCCAGGGCGGGCAGCGGCGCGAGATCGCTCACGCGGCGCAGCGCGTCGAGGGAGCGGGGGGTGAAGACGGCCGCCGACGTGTGCGCCGACATCGCCAGCGCGGCGCGCGGAACGGTCACTTGACCGCCCCCGCCGTGAGACCCGCCCGCCAGAACCGCTGCAGCAGGACGAACGCGAGAATGAGAGGGAGGACCGCGAGGAGCGAACCCATGATCACCACCGGGTAGTACTCGGGAGAGACGGACGCCTGGCTGTTCCATTGGTACAGGCCCAGGCTGACGGGATAGAGGTCCTGGTCGGACAGCATCACCATCGGCAGGAAGAAGTTGTTCCAGATCGCGGTGAGCTGGAAGAGGAACACCGTGATCAGCCCGGGGCCCAGCATCCGCAGAGCGACCCGGACGTACGTCGTGAGCTCGCCGGCGCCGTCCACCCGCGCCGCCTCGAGGACCTCGTTCGGCACATACCCCTGCGCGAAGATCCGGCCCAGGTAGACGCCGAACGGATTGAACAGGACCGGCACGAACACCGACCAGAAGGTGTTCACCACCCCGGTCTCGGACGCGATCAGGTACAGCGGCAGCGCGAGCACGGTCTGCGGGACCATCACCGCGGCCAGCACCAGGCCGAACAGCTTCTCCTTGTGCCGGAAGGCGTACTTGTCGAAGGCGTACCCGCAGGCGACGGAGACCAGGGCGCCGATCGCCGCACCGAGCACCGCGTACAGCAGGCTGTTGGCGTACCAGCGCCCGTACAGGCCCCCGTCCATGGCGAACAGGTCCTTCACGTTGCGGACCGGGGAGAAGTCGCTGAACGACAGGATGCTGCTGCTGAACAGCGCATCCCGAGACTTGGACGCGGCGAGCACCAGCCACAGGACCGGCAGCAGCGTGTAGAGGGCGGAGATCGCGACCACGACGTTGACGGCCGTGCGGCCCAGCAGCCGGGGCCGCAGCAGGGCGGAGCTCCTCGGTTCGGCGGCGATGCTCATCGGGTGCCCTCCTCGGCCGCCTCGACGCGGTTGGTCCAGCGCGTCACGCCGTACGACACGGCGATCGTGATGATCAGCAGGATCACCGAGGCGGCGGCCGCCAGCGAGTAGTTGTTGCGGCTGAACGCCGCGTCGTAGATGTACATGCTCGGCGAGAACCGGGTGTTGATCATCTGTGAGGACTGGTGCAGCAGCATCGGTTCGGTGAACAGCTGCAGCGCCCAGATCAGCGTGAACATCGCGACCATCACGATGGAGGAGCGCACGAGCGGCGCCTTGACCCGCAGCGCGGTGCGCACCGGGCCCGCCCCGTCGACCACGGCGGCCTCCAGGACCTCGCGTGGCACGGCCTGCAGGGCGGCGTAGAAGACCACCATGTTGTAGCCGAGGTTGCTCCACAGCGCGATGTTCACGATCGACGGGAGCGTGGTGTGCAGACCGAGGAAGTCGACGGTGAGGTCGGCCTTGCCGAGGGCCTCGATCACCGGGCTGATGCCCGGCGTGTAGAGGTACAGCCAGATCAGCGCGGCGATGATGCCGGGCACGGCGTGCGGCAGGAAGAGGCCGAGCTGGGCCGTGGCGCGCAGCCGTACCACCCCCGAGTCGAGCAGCAGCGCCAGCGCGAGCGAGCCGATCACCATGAGCGGGATGTACAGCACGCAGTACAGCGCGACCGTGCCGATCCCGGACAGGAACGTCGGGTCGGTCAGCACGGCGGCGTAGGAGCGCAGCCCCACGAAGACCGTGCGCTCGGGACCGAAGCCGAGGCCCGGCTGGTCGTCGCTGAAGAAGCTCAGCCACACCGCCGTGCCGACCGGGATCAGGAAGACGAGGGTGAGCAGGACGAAGAACGGGGCCATCAGGACGGCGGCGGCGCCGCCGCGCCGCCGTCCGGCCCTGCGGCGCGCCGGTGACGCGGCGTCCCGGTCGCGGGGTCCGGCCGCAGCGGGGGCGGGGGCGTGGGCTGTCGTGGTCATGGGTGTCACCTGCCTTTCGGGGTGCGGCGGTCAGGTCGAGTGCTGGGTCGTCGTGAGGCCGAGCGCCCTGAGGTCGGGCATGGTGCCCTCCTGGGCGGCGCGCACGGAGGACAGGACCGTGCCGGAGCCGCCACCGGCCCGGGCGAACGCGTCCTGCATGACGTTGCCGGTGGCGGTCATCCGCGGCCCCCAGGTCCAGCCGTCCCGGATCTTGTGCGCCTCCTGCTCGAACAGCCGGTAGATGTCCTGGCCCCCGTAGTAGGCGCGGTCGAACGCGGCGCGCCCCACGTCGATCAGTCCGGTCGCCGCCGGGTACTGGCTGCTCGCCCCGCTGGACAGCCGCGCCTTCAGCGCGTCGGGGTGCGCGACCTGCCAGGTGATGAACTCCATCGCGGCCTCGGGGTGCCGGCTGTCCTTCGTCACGGCGAACGTGGAGCCTCCGTGCGTGCCGAGCGCGGGCCGGTCGGGCGCCCACTGGGGGAGCGGGGCGATCCGCCACTTCCCCTTCTGCTCCGGGTGCCCGTTCATCTGCGCGCCCGCGTCCCAGGCGCCGCTGAGCCGGGTCAGCACCAGGCCGTTGCCGATCTGGGCGTCGTAGAGACGTGCGGTGGAGGAGTTGACGTAGACGAGGTCCTCGTCGAGCAGACGCTGCCAGTACGCGGCGACCTTCCGCGTCGGAGCGTCCGCCATCGAGACGTTCCAGGCGCCCTTCGACGTGTCGAACCACTGGGCCCCGGCCTGCCAGCTCCAGGCCGCGAACTGGCTCATGCCGTCGGTGGGGAACGTGGCGAGCCGTCGGCCGCCGCCGGTGCGGCGCACCGCGCGGGCCACGTCGGCGTACTCGTCCCAGGTCGTCGGGACCTCGAGGCCGTAGCGGTCGAAGAGGTCCTTGCGGTAGTGCATCACCATCGGCTCGATGTCGAGCGGCACGCTGTACGTGCGGTCCTCGAACGTGGTCTGGCCGAGGGACTGCGGCAGCAGCTTCGCGCGCAGGTCGTCGCCGACCAGCGAGGTGATGTCGCGGGCGACGCCGTCGATGGCGAAGCCCGGCAGTTGCGGGTACTCGATCGTGGCGACGTCCGGCGCGTTGCCCGCGCGGGCCGCGTTGCTGAGCTTGAGATAGCCGCCCTGCGTGCCGGACGGGATCTGTTCGAAATCGACCTTGATGTGGTCGTGCGTGCTGTTGAACGCGTCCACCACCTCCTGGCTGCCGCGCAGTGCGGACCAGAACGTGATGACCGTGGTGCCTTTGCTCCCGGACCGGCCCGATGCGCCGGTGCTGCCGCCGCCGCAGGCGCTCAGAGCGCCCGTCAGCGGCAGCGCGGCGATCGAGGCGAGGACAGACCGACGACGGTGACGGAACTGTCGAGCAGGCATGGGCGCCTCCCGCGGCTCTTGCGTGGCTCCTGCGTGTTCGAGTCACGGGAATCCTGATCGGCTGAGCGGACCTGGTCAAGAGACCGATCAGAAGAAAATAAAACGGTCAAACGCTCACTGTGTGACGGCTGTTGATTCCTGCGCCGCGCACGCCCCGGCAGCGTCCGGCACACCCGCGACTCCCGGGGCGCCACTCGTACCGGGCGCATCACCCGTACCGGGCGCCCGCGTCGAGCCGCGCACCTGGAGCGAGGGCAGCAGCTCCAGACGCCGCCCCGGATCCGGCGCCCCGTCACCCGCCGCCGCACGGGCGATCCGGCGCAGCAGCAGCTCCGCGGCCGCCCGCCCGACCTCCGCCTTCGGCGGGGAGACCGCCGTCAGCGGCGTGCTCCCGAGCCCCGCGACCACATCGTCGTACGCGATCACCGAACAGTCCTCCGGCACCCGCACCCCGCTGTCGCGCAGCGACTGCACCAGCATCAGGGCGTCCACGTCCCCGTGCAGCAGTGCGCCCGTGGCCCCCGACCCGGCGATGAGCTCCGGCAGATCCACCGGCCGCGCAGCGCTCTGAGAGGCCGGGTCGGGGGCCGCCCCCGGCGAGCTCAGGGCCACCTCGGCCGCGTCGATGCCCGGATGGTCCGTCACGATCTCGGTGAACGCCGCACGGATCGCCCGCGCCGTCGGGCTGTCGTCCCGCGCAGCGAGGACGATCCGGCGATGGCCGAGCCCCGTCAGATGCTCGACCGCGAGATGCACCCCGTACCAGTGGTCGGTGCACACCGTGTCCACGGCGTGCAGCGCGCCGCCCCGCCGCGGCCGGCGCTCCATGACCACGGCGGGCACCGCGAGCCGCGACAGCCAGGCGTAGTCCGCCTCCTCGGTGGCGAGGCTGCGCCAGCGCGGCGCGATCAGAAGTCCGCGCGCACCGTCCGCCAGCGCCCGCTCCACCAGCGGCTGCTCGGCGCCCGGCGCGGCCGGCGCGATGTGCAGCGCGATCCGCACCCCCGCCTCCTCGAAAGCGGAGCGCGCCCCGTGCAGCGCCTCGTAGAGGTACGCGTGACGCTCCGGCACGACCACGGCGACGGGCCCGCCGGACGGCAGCGCCTCCCCGGCAGGCGCGGCGGCCGGCTCCTGGCCGGCCGCGGGCAGCACGGGCGTGGCCACCCCGTGTCCGCGCCGCAGTCGGCCCTGCCGGGCCAGCTCCTCGACGTCCCGGCGGAGCGTCACCACGGACACCGCGAGCTCCGCGGCGAGATCGCTGACCCGGGTCGCCCCCCGCGACTGCACCACGGCAAGGATCCGCTGCCGCCTGAGATCGACCGGTTCGCGCATGCTGGAGGCCCCCTCACAACTCGCTGTTCGTTTGAGCGATTTGCTGAACGCTTCCGCAGCATAACCAGGCGCCCGACGACCGGGCGAGCCGCTACACCGACTCGCGCTCTGGCTCCAGAGGGCTGCCCAGGTCGTAGATCCGCTCCAGCAGCCATGCCTCGTTGCCCGCGAGGCCCGCGCGGCCGAGCGCCTCGTCGGCCTCGGCGATCGGCACGGCGAGCACCGCCGCCGTGCCCGGTGGCTCCGCGCCGCCGAGCGCGGCGCGCGCCGTGTGCGTGAGCCGCAGCAAGGCCTGGGCCGCCGCCAGCTCGTGATGCGTCGTCTGCCGTCCGAGGTTCCTGGTCCCGTTCATGCCCCCACTCTTGCGCACGGCACTGACAATCCCCGCCAATAGGGCGAGTTGCCAGGTCAGCGACGGGTGAGGTGCAGCCGCAGATCCTGCGGCATCAGGGTCAGGCGCTCCGCGATCCGCAGCCGGTAGCCCGGCTCCGCCCGCAGGTCGTAGCGGCGCAGGAGCAGCCCGAGCACCAGCATCGACTCGTGCAGCGCGAACTGACGGCCGATGCAGGCCCGTGCGCCCGTGCCGAACGGCTTGAACACGTGCGCAGGACGGCCCCGCACCGCCTGTGGCGCGAACCGCTCCGGGTCGAAGGACTCCGGGTCGTCGCCCCACGCCGCCGGATCGCGGTGCAGCATCGTCGTCAGGACCAGCGCCCACGCGCCCCGCCGCATCGGATGCACCCCGCCGAGCGTCGTGTCGGCGACGGCCTCCCGCGCGAAGGCGGGGGCCGTGGGCCACAGCCGCAGCGACTCGTCCAGCACCCGGCGCAGATAGCGCAACTTGGCCACCTGCTCGTACGCGGGCACCTCCGTGTCGCCCCACACCCGGTCCACCTCCTCCTGCGCCTTCGCCAGGACCTGCGGGTGCTGCGCGAGGTAGTGCAGCGCGAACGACAGCGCACCGGACGTCGTCTCGTGGCCTGCCACCAGGAACGTGATCACCTGGCGCCGGATGTTCTGCGGGGCCAGCCGCTCGCCGGTCTCCGGGTGCGCCACCTCCAGCATCCGGTCGAGCAGATCGCCCGGGCCGCCGCCGGACGCGCGCCGGGCGGCGATCACCGCGTCGACCGTGCGGTTGAGATACGCCCGGTCCGCCGCGTTGCGCCGCTCCGCGCCGCGCAGCAGGACCGACAGCAGGGGCGGCACCACGTTGCGCCGCTGGGCGAACGAGAGCGCGCCGACCATCGCCGTCACGAACGGGTGCGGGCCCTCCTTGGCGAAGTCCCGTTCGAACGAGCCGAAGTCGTGCCCGAAGCCCGTCCGGGCGATCGTCTCCAGCGTCAGCTTCGTCATGTCACCAGGCACGTCCACGCTGCGGCCCGCCGCCTCGCTCGTGTCCCACGCGCTCATCAGCTGCCCGGCCACGTCCAGCATCAGCGGGTGGTAACCGGCCATCGCGTCGCGGCTGAACCCCGGGGCCAGGATGTCGTGCGCCAGCTGCCAGTTGGGCTCGTGGTTGTACGCGGTGAACAGGCCGTCGCCCGCGACCGGCCGCAGATTGGCGACGCCGAGCCCGACGTGCTTCGCGAACCGGGACTCGTCCGCGAGCTCCGCCGCCAGGTCCGCCCCCGCGACGAAGACGATCTCCTTGCCGAAGCCCTTGCGCCGGAAGATCGGACCCAGCTCGGCGGCGACGCGCATCGAGTCCTGGAGCGGAGTGCGGACGTCGGACCCGAGCACGTCGCCGATCAACGGCACCCGGCGCGGCGGGTGCGGGATCCGGTCCAGGCGCGGCCAGCCGTGCTCGGCACTGCGAAAGCCCCGGGGCAGCACCCCGCCTGCCGCCTGCGTCGTCTGCGCCATCGAGCCCATCTCCCCTGCGTCGCAGTCCCGTTGACCGGTCCGGCGCACCTTGTTAGACGTGGATTCAATAATGCGCCACAGTGTGGTCCTGTTGTTGAACTCACGTCAAGTAAGGAGCGGTGCGGCCAGTAGGGTGCCGTCCATGACCGAACGAGGGGGAACGGGAACGCCGGTGGAGCGCACACGCCGCCGGCTCAGCACCGCGGAGCGCCGCGAGCAGCTGCTCGGCGTCGGCGCGCGGCTCTTCGCGCAGCACCCGTACGACGACGTGTGGATCGAGCAGGTCGCCGAGATCGCCGGTGTCTCGCGAGGCCTGCTGTACCACTACTTCCCGACGAAGAGGGACTTCTTCGCGGCCGTCGTGCGGCGCGAGAGCGAACGCATGCTGCGGCTGACCGCCGCCGTGCCCGGCATCCCGGTGCGCGACCAGATCGGCACGGGCCTCGACACCTTCCTCGAGTACGTCGCCGCGCACGCGGAGGGCTTCCGCGCCTTCCACCGCGCGGAGGCCGCGGGCGACCCGACCGTGCGCGCCGTCTACCGCGAGGGACTCGCCGCGCACGAGGCGCAGATCATGGCCGCGCTCGCCGCCGACCCGCACCTCGCGGGCCGGCTGCCCGCTCCGGACATGCTGGGCATCGCCGTCCGCGGCTGGCTGGCCTTCCTCGTCACCGTCTGCCTCGACTGGCTCGAGCGCCCCGGCACCCCGCGCGAGCGCGTCCGCGACCTGTGCGCCGGAGCCCTGCTCGGCGCCGTCGCCGCGGGCTGACCCGGCAGGTCACGGCGCCGGCCGCCGCTTGTCGGGCCTCGCGCCGACCTCGTACGGTGGGCGCATGCCAGGAACGCAGGGCCCCACGGCCGAGGACCCGCCCGCCGAGCGGATCGCCGCCGACCTCGCGGGCGCCGTCGGACGTCTCGCCCGGCGGATGCGCACCGCCTCGCCCGACAGCCTGCTCACCCCGACCCAGCGCACGGTCATGGCCCGGCTCGACCGCGAAGGGCCGGCCACCACCGCGGCGCTCGCCCGTGCCGAGTACGTGCGCCCCCAGTCGATGCGGCTCACCGTCGGCGCGCTCGAGGAGCGCGGGTTCGTGTCGCGGGCACCCGACCCGGACGACGGCAGGCAGTCCGTCGTCTCCGTCACCGACGCGGGCCGTGAGGTCCTCGCTTCGGTCCGCGCCGCCAAGCAGAGCTGGCTCGCCCGCACCCTGGACAGCGAGCTCGACGCGGCCGAACGGCGCACGCTCGCCGAGGCGATCGCCTTGCTGGAACGGCTGACCGGAACCTGACCTGCCTCAGCCGTCAGCCGTCAGCCGTCAGCCGTCAGCCGTCACGCCTTCCCCCGACGGCGGCGGCCCCTGCTGCTGTGCCCGCTCCAGGAACCGCAGCAGCTCCACCGGGAACGGCAGCACCAGCGTCGAGTTCTTCTCCGCCGCCACCGCGACCACCGTCTGCAGCAGCCGCAGCTGGAGCGCGGCCGGCTGCTCCGACATCTCCTTGGCGGCCTCGGCCAGCTTCTTCGAGGCCTGCAGCTCCGCGTCCGCGTTGATCACCCGGGCCCGGCGCTCACGGTCCGCCTCGGCCTGCCGCGCCATCGACCGCTTCATGGTGTCGGGCAGCGACACGTCCTTGATCTCCACCCGGTCGATCTGTACGCCCCAGCCGATCGCCGGGCTGTCGATCATCAGCTCCAGCCCCTGGTTCAGCTTCTCCCGGTTGGAGAGCAGGTCGTCGAGGTCGCTCTTGCCGATGATCGACCGCAGCGAGGTCTGCGCCATCTGGGAGACCGCGAAGCGGTAGTCCTCGACCTGGATCACCGCATTGGCCGCGTCGACCACCTTGAAGTAGACGACGGCGTCCACCCGCACCGTCACGTTGTCCCGCGTGATGCCCTCCTGCGCGGGCACCGGCATCGTGACGATCTGCAGATTGACCTTGCGCAGCCGGTCGACGCCCGGCACCACCAGGGTGAACCCCGGCCCGCGCACCCCGCCGGACAGCTTCCCGAGCCGGAACACCACCCCGCGCTCGTACTGCTTCACCACGCGAGCCGCGGCCGCCACGTACACCAGACAGGCGGAGACGGTCGCCGCCCCCGCCATCACGAGTTCCTGGACCATGGGGACCCCCAGACTTCCGAGCCGTCCCTCCCGTCCACGATATGCCCGCGCGGGCGGCCGGGGCGAGGGTCCACGGTCAGGGGCGTGCGGTGCGGTAATGTGACCGGGCCCCCACAGGGGTACGAACGGAAGAACGAGTGAACGAGGAGGTGGGTCCGATCACGGCTGTGTCAGATCGGGGACGCCCGTCTCCTGCCGTGCGCCGCGCTCGCTCCCGCTGAGCGGTCCGACGA
>NZ_WWIA01000632.1 GCF_009870065.1 Streptomyces sp. SID5785
TTCAGGGGCGCGGGGAACTGCGCGACCGGCCCCCACCGAGCCGCAGCCGCAACCGCACCTCCACACACCACCCCCTCAGGCGTCACCCGGCACGCCCCAGACGTGCGGCCCCGCCGGGTCGTCCAGCCAGACCGAGACCCGCCCCGCGTCGAGCGTCACCCCGAACCGCGACCGTCCGGGCCGCCCCTCCCGCTCCCACACCCGGAGCACCTCCCGCGCATCGGCGCCCCCGCTCCCGGCGACGAGCGTGAGCACGAACCGGAACCCCTCGTCCCGCGCCAGACTCCGCGGCAACCGCCCGAGCTCCGGCCCGGCCCCCGGCGCCCCGCCACCCCGCAGCGCGACGAAGTACGCCGGAGTCGCGAGGAACCGTCCCTCGGCGAACGCCGCGTCCCGCACCGTCAGCACGACGATCCCGGTCGACAGCGGCGCCATGATCCGCGCGCCGGGCGTGCACTGCCCGAGCCACTCCCCCGGCACCTCGCGCAGCGTCACCGTCGCGATGATCCGGTCGAACGGCGCCCGCTCCGGACACCCGCGCACCCCGTCCCCGGTGACGACGGCCACCCGGTACCCCGCGGCGGCGAGATGCGCCCGCGCCGACTCGGTGATCTCCGGGTCGAGGTCGACGGTCGTGACGGCGCCGGGGCCGAGGCGGTGGGCGAGCAGCGCCGCGTTGTACCCGGTGCCCGCGCCGATCTCGAGCACCCGGTCCCCGTCCCGTACGCCGAGTCCGGCCAGCATCGTGGCCATCAGCGAGGGCTGGCTGCTGGAGGAGATCAGCTCCCCGTCGCGCATCCGGGTGGCGAGCGGCTGGTCCGCGTAGGCGCCGCGCAGCCAGCGTTCGCGGCGGCGCGGGTCGGGGTCCTCGCCCCAGAGCCGTTCGTAGCCGCCGGGGACGCCGATGAAGTAGGAGGGCACGAAGAGGTGGCGCGGGACGTCCGCGAAGGCGTCCCGCCAGCGCGGATCGGCGGAGAACGCACCGCTCTCCGCGATCTCGCGCACGAGCTCCGCCCGCGCCCGCGCGGCGAGCGGACCGAGACCGCCGTCGGCGCGCTCTGCACCCATATGTCCAGACTGCCCCCGCGAGGCGGGTTCGGCGAGCCCCCGCGGGGGTCCTGGTCCCCCGGTCCTAGGCCGGGGCGTCTGAGACGATGGACGGGTGACTGAGACCCCGCGCGACACGCTTCAGGAGCTGACGTTCTACGAGCAGGTGGGCGGCGAGGAGACGTTCCGCCGTCTGGTGCACCGGTTCTACGAGGGCGTCGCGGCGGACCCGCTGCTGCGCCCGATGTACCCGGAGGAGGACCTCGGCCCGGCCGAGGAGCGGCTCGTGCTGTTCCTCATGCAGTACTGGGGCGGCCCGCGCACGTACAGCGACCAGCGCGGCCACCCGCGGCTGCGGATGCGGCACGCCCCGTTCCAGGTGGACCGGGCGGCGCACGACGCGTGGCTGCGGCACATGCGGGACGCGGTGGACTCGCTCGGCCTGTCCGAGGAGCACGACCGCACGCTGTGGAACTACCTGACGTACGCGGCGGCGTCGATGGTGAACACGGCGGGCTGATCCGGCCCCGCGCCGCCACTGCCGGAGCCCACCGGACGACGCGCCTCCGCCCGGTCTCCGGCACACGGACTCCACTATCCGGTCACGATCCGGTCCAGACCGGTCCAGACCTCTTCCGCAACCCGCACCGCCTCTGACAACATCCGGACAGGTTTTCGGGGATGTACGGCGTAGAGCGCGGGGACAGCGCGGGGACACGGGGGTCGACTGGCGTGTGGGATTTTGTCCTCCTCCGGGTACGGGCACACCGTCTGCTGCTCGCCGCCGCCGTCCTCGCCGTCCTGCTCACGACGTCCGTCCTCGCCATGCTGAGCGCCTTCTCCGGTGCGATCGGCGACGCCTCGCTGCGCCACGTGCTGCGCACCCGGGACGCGGCCGCGACCGCGCTCGTCGTGCGCGCGGACGTACCGGCCACGGGCCGCGAGGCCGCCGCGGCCGCCGTCCGCGCGAGCACGGACCGCGCCTTCGACGGACTCCCGGTCCACCGGCAGTCACTGGTCACGTCCGGCGCGTACGCGCTGCCGGGCACGGACCGGGACCGGCCCGACCTCACCGAGTTCGCGGACCTGGACCGCTCCGAGGTGACGCTGACCGCGGGCCGGCTGCCCCGGGCCGCGGCGGGCCGGACCGTCGAGGCGGCGCTGCCGCAGACCGCCGCCCAGCAGCTGAAGCTGGAGCCGGGTGACCGGCTCGTCCTCACCGACCGGCTCGGCGGCAAGAAGCTCACCGTCGAACTGACCGGCGTCTACCGCCCGTCCCGCCCCCGCTCGCCCTACTGGACGCTCGACCAGCTCGGCGGGCACGGCGTGCAGAAGGTGACCTTCACGACGTACGGGCCGCTCCTGGCCGACCCGTCGGTGCTCGCGGGCGGGCGGCTGAGCAGCGGGCGGTCCGCGTGGCTGGCCATGGCCGACTTCGGCACGGTGACGACGGGCCGCATCGACGCACTGCGGGACACGGCCCGCGCGGCGGCCACGGAGCTGGAGCACGCCCCGGCGCTCTCCGGTTCCGTCACCGTGGACACCGGGCTGCCCGACACCCTCACCCGGGCCGAGCGCGCCCTCCTCGTGTCCCGCTCCACCCTGCTCATCGTGGCGCTGCAACTGGTGCTGCTCGCCGGATACGCCCTGCTGCTCGTGGCGCGGCTGCTGAGCGCCGAGCGGGCCGGTGAGACCTGGACCCTGCGGGCCCGCGGCGCCTCCGGGGCCCGGATCGCCTCGCTCGCGGCGCGCGAGGCCCTGCTGCTCGCCCTGCCCGCGGCGGTGGGCGCCCCGCTGCTCGCCGGGCCGCTGACCCGGCTGGTCGCCTCGCAGGGCGCGCTGTCCCGGATCGGGCTCCATCTGGACGTGGGCCCCGGCGACCCGGCGGTGTGGCTGGTCGGCGTCGCGGTCGCGGCGGGCTGCGCGCTCGCGGTGACCTTGCCCGCGCTCACCGCCCGCGGCCCGGCGGGC
>NZ_WWIA01000633.1 GCF_009870065.1 Streptomyces sp. SID5785
GTCATCGAGGTCGCCACGGACAAGCGCGCGAAGCGCTACGACCCGAACGCGCACCGGCCCCACCAGCACCTGGTCTGCGCGCAGTGCGGCCAGATCCGTGACGTCCACCCCGGCGGCAATCCGCTCACGGACCTCCCGGACTCGGAGCGCTTCGGCTTCACGATCTCGGACGTCGAGGTCACCTACCGCGGCCTGTGCCCCGCCTGCGCGAAGGCGGCGTAGCACCCAGGAGCACCACCCGGAGAGGGCCCGCACCCGAGTCAGGTGCGGGCCCTCTTCGGCATGCCCGCAGGGGCACGGGGAGCCGTGCGGGCCACCGCAGCGCCGCCGCGCGCGACGACGGACCCCGCGCCGCACCCTCTTCCACAATCTGACACCCCGTCATATTCTCGCGGGCGCCCACCACAATCCAGCCGCACCCCGGAGGGCCCCGTGCACGACAAACTCCGCGCCCACGACCTCACCCGCACCTTCGGCCCCACACATGCCCTCGGCCCGCTCGACCTGACGGTCGCCCCGGGCGAGTTCGTCTGTGTCGTGGGGCCGTCGGGCTGCGGCAAATCCACCCTGCTCCGGATAGCCGCCGGCCTCACCCGCCCGTCCACGGGCACCCTGGAGATCAGCACCTCGAGCTCCCGCCCGGCCGCGATGATCTTCCAGGACTACGGCATCTACGACTGGAAGACGGTGCTGGCCAATGTCCGCTTCGGCCTCGACATCCAGAAGGTGCCCCGCCGCGAGGCGAACACCAGGGCGCGCGACTGGCTCGCCCGCATGGGCCTGGCCGACTTCGCGGACGCCTACCCCGCCGCCCTGTCCGGCGGCATGCGCCAGCGCGTCGCGATCGCCCGTGCGCTCGCCGTCGAACCGGAGATCCTGCTCATGGACGAGCCCTTCGCCGCACTCGACGCCCAGCTGCGCACGATCCTCCAGGACGAGCTGCTCGCCCTCACCCAGACGACCCGCACCACGACCCTGTTCATCACCCACAGCCTCGAGGAGGCGCTCGTCCTCGGCGACCGCGTCCTCGTGATGTCCGCCCGCCCGGGCCGCGTGATCGCCGAGCGCCGCCCGCCGTTCGCCCGGCCCCGCACCGGTGACGTCCGCAGCACGCCCGAGTTCACCGCCCTCAAGGGCGAGTTGTGGGACCTGCTGCGCGGCGAGGTCCACCAGGGTCCGCGCACCCCGGCGGTGCCCGCATGACGACGACCGCCCCCGAGAAGGGGTCCGCCGACGTCCTGGTCCGCGCCCCGGGCCCCCGCGAACTCCACCCCGCCCGCACCCGACGCCGGCGCCGCGCCCTCGAACTGTCCCTCGCCGTCGCCGTGCCGCTCGTCCTGGTCCTGCTCTGGCAGCTCGCCGCCACGCAGTCCTGGATCGACGACCGCGTCTACCCGGCCCCCTCCACGATCCTGGCCGACGGCTGGGACCGCGCCGCCGACGGCCAGCTGTGGCCCGACGTGTGGGCCACCCTCAAGCGCGTCCTCGGCGGCTACGTCATCGGCACGGTCTGCGGCTACCTCCTCGGCCTGCTCATGGGCTCGGTGTCCCTGATCCGCGCCGCACTCGAACCGCTCCTCGACGCCCTCTACGTCGTCCCGAAGCTGGCCCTGCTGCCGGTCTTCCTCAACATGTTCGGGCTCGGCGAGGGACCGCAGATCGCGCTCGTCGCGGCGACCGTCTTCTTCTTCGTCTGGATCTCGACCATGGCAGCGGTCGTCTCCGTGCCCTCCGGGCACCGGGACGCGGGCCAGGTCTTCGGCGCGTCCCCCTGGCAGATGTTCCGGCACGTCCTGCTGCCCGCGTCCCTGCCCGCCGTCCTGGTCGGCGCGCGCATCGCGGCGGGCGTCGCGGTGCTCGTCATCGTCGCCTCCGAGCAGATCGCGGCGGCCGACGGCCTCGGCCACCTCATCTTCGACGCGCGGGCGCTCTTCCAGAACGACGTCATGTTCGTCGGCATCGTCTGTGTCGCCGTGCTCGGCGTCGTCTTCTCCGAACTGGTCCGTCTCGCCGGCCGTCTGCTCACCCCCTGGGCCCCGCGCGACCGCGGCCGCGGCCAGTCCTGAGCCCCGGCCCCCTCCCCCGCACGTGTTACGTATGACCCGTCTGTACGGAGGCTCCATGCGCACGCGATCCATGGCCCTGCCCCTGCTGCTCACCGGTGCCCTGCTGACCGGCACGGCGGCCTGCGGGAAGAGCGACGCCCCGCCCGACGCCGCCACGAAACCCCGCGCGATCAAGGCGGTGGCGGGCTGCGGCAAGACCGGCTGGACCGACCCCGCCGACCTCGCCCCCGACCGGAAACCGGCCCGCTGCTCCCCCGGCGCCCCCGCCCCCGTCAAGCTCGCGAAGCCCCGCAAGCTGACCATCGCGACGGGCACCCTGGCCGCCGAGTACGTCGCCCCGCTCGAAATGGCGGTCAAGAAGGGCGAGTTCAAGAAGGAGGGCCTGGACGTCACGCTGAAGGTCCTGCCCACCCCCGACGCCCTGCCGCTGCTGGCCAAGGGCGACATCGACGCCCAGTGGGCCGCCCCGGAGGCCGCCGTGATGAACGGCATCCTCGGCGGCTTCGACATCAAGTGGGTCGCCGGGAACTTCTCCCCGGACCCGGACTCCAAGAGCGGCCTGTGGGTGCGCCTGAAGGACGGCGAGAGCGCGGACCACGTCGCGATGGCCGGACGCACGATGGGCACGATGATCGGCAAGGGCTCGGTGATCGCGTACCCCATGGACAAGGCGCTCAAGAAGCACGGCGGCGGCCTCTCCAAGATCCAGTTCCAGCAGCTGGGCTCCGCCGACGTGCTGACCGCGCTGCAGAACGGCGGTGTCGACTCGGCCTGGCTGCTGGACCCCGTGTGGCGCAAGGTCGACGGCGACAAGCGCTTCGCGTTCCTGGGCGGCCAGCCCCTGGGCGAGCCGCTGGGCGGGCTGCTCTTCGGCCCGACACTGCTCAAGGAGGACCCGGACGCGGGCGTCGCCCTGCTGCGCGCCTACATCCGTACGGTGAACACGTACTTCCCGGGTGACTACAAGAAGGACCCCGCGTTCGTCACCGAGCTGGCCGGGCTGCTCAAGACCGACCGGTCCGTCCTGGAGTCCACACCGTCCCTGCGCATGGACTGGGAGATCCGCTCGGGCTCGACCGACCGCCTGCAAGCCGCGTACAAGGCGGCCGGGGTCGCGAAGGCCGATCCCCTCCCGGAGTCCCGCACGGTGGACCGCAAGCTGTACGAGGAGGCCGTGGGGCACACGTCCTGAGCCGTGCCGTGCGGCGAAAGGGCGACAGGGCGACAAGACCAAAGGGCCCGGACATGCGCCGAGGCCCGGAGCTCAATGGCTCCGGGCCTCGGACTTTCAGTAGCGGGGACAGGATTTGAACCTGCGACCTCTGGGTTATGAGCCCAGCGAGCTACCGAGCTGCTCCACCCCGCGTCGGTGAACACCACCTTACGGGAAGCCCCCGACCAGCGCAAATTCCTTCCGCGTCGCCCAGGAGCAGGCCCGAGCAGGCCCTGCGCCGCCTACGCGGACAGCTCCTGGCGCAGGGCGTCGCGCAGCCGGGCGGCCCGCTCGGCGACCTCCGCAGGACCGAGCTCCACGGCGCGGGACGCCCACTTCTGGCCCTCCACGAGGTCGCCGCGGCGCGTGTGCAGCAGGGCGAGGCGTAGCGCGGCCCGGCCGTGCCCCGCGTCGGCCGCCCGGCGCCACCACAGGGCCGCCTCCGGCTCGCTGCCCTCGCGCGCGAGGAGCAGGCCGAGGTTGAACGCGCCGTTGCGCGAGCCGGCCTCGGCCGCCTCGCGGTACCAGCGCGCCGCCTCCACGACGTCCCCGCGCGCGGCGGCGAGCATGCCGACCCGCACCTGGGCGCGCCGGTGTCCGTGCTCGGCGGCCCGCTCGTACCACTCCTCGCACTCGCTGCGCCGGACGACGGGCTCGCCGAGCTCGTGCCGGGCCTCGGGCGGACGCCGCACGTCGAGCAGGGAGGCGAGCCGGTACGCGGCCTCGGCGCTGCCGCCGCCCGCCGCACACCGCAGGTTCCGCTCCGCGGCTCGCTCGTCGCCCTCGCGCAGCCGGGCGATGCCGACCTGGAGCGCGGCCTCGGTGA
>NZ_WWIA01000634.1 GCF_009870065.1 Streptomyces sp. SID5785
GTTCCCGCTCGCCCTCGCGGCAGGCCTGGTGGTGCTGCTGCTCGCGATCGGCACGCTGGCGTACGTCCTGCTCGACCGTGACGACGGGAGCGGCGGCGGGTCCGGCGGGGCGAACGGCAGCGCCACGGGCGGCAGTTCGGGCGCGAGCGGCGGGGGTGACACGGGCGGGAAGGCGGGCGGCCCCTCGGACGGCGGCGGCCCCTCGGACAGTGCGACCGGGGACGGGGGCGGCACCCCGGGCGGCGGGGGCGGTCACACGACGACGCCGGTTCAGACGGTGCGGGTCAGCGCGCACGCGGTGCGCGGCAGTTACTCGGGCCCGTGTCCGCCGCCGGCCGCGCAGGCTCCGGCGTTCACGGCGACGATCACGGTGGGGCACACCCCGGCGAAGGTCCGCTTCCGCTGGGTCCTCGACGAGGGGAAGCCCTCGGATCCGGGCTGGCGGACCCTGGACTTCACGGCGGGCGGCCCGCGCAGCCGCACGGTCGGGACGACGGAGACCGGGTACGAGCAGGGCGCGACCCGGCACGACCGGATCGCGGTCGAGGTGGACGGCCCGGTCGAGGCGCGTTCCAACCCGGTGGCGTACTCCGTGACGTGCGACGTGGTGACCCCGACGAGCGGGGCCACCACGGGTTCACCTGAAGACAGGGCCTAGGGCCTGTCCGTGCGGCGGTGCTGCGGCGCTGTTCAGCGGGGACGGTGCGGGGTCGGGCCGGTTCAGGCCTTGGAGGTGAGGACGGGCAGGTAGCCGCCCGAGTGTCCGGCGGCGGTCGGGTGGTAGGACTCGCCGATGTTCGTCCAGTTGACGCTGTGCAGCCAGGCGGATCCGGAGCAGATCTCGTGCCCGGTGAAGGTGCCGCGCACGTCGCCGAAGGTGAGGCCGGCGGCGGAGACGCGGCCGGCGATCGTGGTGTCGAGCAGGTCGGCGGCGCCGTTGATGGCGGACCGCTCGGTCTCGGACAGTCCCGCGAGGCAGGAGCCGTCGAGCTGGTAGAAGCGCGGGTAGCCGAGGACGACGACCCGGGCGGACGGGGCCTTGGCCTTGATCGCGCGGTACACCGCGTCGAGCTTGGCGGGCAGGGTCGAGGTGACGTACGCCCGCGCCTGGTTGACGCGGTCGACGCAGGTGGACTCGGAGTAGAGCACACAGGTGGTCATGACGTCGGCGAAGCCGGCGTCGTTGCCTCCGACGCTCAGGGAGACCAGCCCTGTGGAGGAGTTCAGCGGGCCGAGCTGGTTGTTCAGCACGTCCCCCGTGACCGCGCCGGAGCAGGCCACGAAGCTGAAGGTGGAGGGTGCGTGAGCTGCCGCCCACAGGGCCGGGTAGGCCTTGGTGGAGCGCTTGCAGTCGCCACTGCCGCTGTCGTAGCTGCCGGCGCCCACTCCGGAGGAGTAGGAGTCGCCGAGTGCCACGTAGCCGGTACCCGCGGCCTGTGCGGTCGCGGCCCCGGTGAGGACCGCGGTCGCGGCGAAGAGGAGCGATGACACATAAGCCGCAATACGGAAACGTCTCATGAAGCCTCCCTTAGCAGGATCTCTGCGACAACTTTGGTACCACGCCTCGTAGTTACCGGGAAGTACCGCCGTCAACATTCCCCGCGGCTTCACGGCAGGTTCATGTCAGAACTGTCTTACCCTCGTCGCACCCGCGCTACGCCCGTAGACCCGTGCGCACCCTGACGAGGCACCAGATCTGAGGAGACGTCAGAACCCTCGAGATTCCGTCGAGTTGCACCATCGGGCGAGGCCGCGACGGAGGTCACCGCACACCGGCCGGGGCGCAGGGCGCATCTTGACGGCGGCCCGGAAGCTGCGCGACATTGAAGCCCGGCATCCGGCGCTTCGGGGGGCAAAGTCGCCCATGCAGACCATCGGGATCAATCAGTCGCCATCCGGCGGTTCGGGGGACGGCTCGGCGGACAGATCGCCGCCGGGCTCGGACGCGCGGCACCTCCTCGCGGGGGCCGGCGTCGTCGCGGCCGGAGCGG
>NZ_WWIA01000635.1 GCF_009870065.1 Streptomyces sp. SID5785
TGGCTGCTCGCGCAGTTCCCCGCGCCCCTGAAGACGCGGACTACGTCCGCTGCCTCCAGGGGCGCGGGGCCATGACGTCGGCGGCTCCCTAGCCGCGCCGGAGATCCGGCTCCCCGAGCTGCGCGCGCAGTGCCCGCGCCCGCGGCGCGTCCACCGGCGAGAACCCCGGATCGATCCGCAGCGCCTCGTCGAGATGGCGCCGCGCCGCCCCGTCAAGACCCCTCTCCCGCTCCACGACGCCCCGGTGGTACATCCGCGCGGCCGACCGCAGCGTCCCGGCCTTCTGCCGGTCCGTGGCCCGCCGCAGATACCCCAGCGCCTCCCGGTCGTCCCCGGCCCGGTGCAGCGCCCACCCCAGCGCGTCGGCGGCCGCCATGCTCGGCCCCCGCTTCCACGCCTCCCGCAGCCGCGTCACCGCCGCCCGGGCGTCCCCGTGATCGGCCTCGAACCGCCCGAGCACCAGCACGTCGGCGCCCGCGTCCGTCCCGGCCGCCCGCTCGCGCAGCACGTCGTACTGTGCGCGCGCCGCGTCGGTCATCCCCAGGGACGTGTACAACTCGCCCAGTTCCAGGACGTACCGGGAGTCGGGGCGACGCTCGACGGCCTCGCGGTAGGCCTGGAGCGCCTCCGAGGAGCGCCCCAGCGAGACGAGCGCCCGGCCCCGCCCGGCGAGGGCCTCCGCGGCGTGGGGCACGGCGGCGAGCGCCGCGTCGGCGTGCCGCAGGGCGCTGCGGGCGTCGCCCCGCTCCCACGCGAGGTCGCCGCCGCGCTGGAGCAGCGCCGCCTGCTCGGCCGGTGTCCCGGCGCGGATCTCGGCGTCCGAGAGCACCGCCTCCGCGTCCTCCCGCCAGCCCCGGTCGCGGTACACGGCGACGGTGCGCAGCGTCACCGCGGTGCCGGAGGCCAGCTCGGTCAGCTTCTCGAGGTTGCGGCCCGTGGCCTTGGCGTCCCCGAGCCCCTGACCGGCGTCGACGAGGTGCGCGTACGGGGACCAGCTGTCCGGCGCCAGCTTCCGGGCCCGCTCGCCGTAGGTGCGGGCGCCCCGCCAGTCGCCGCGGGCGACGGCCAGCGCGGCGAGCCCGTCGAGCGCCGCCGCGTTCCCGTGCGGACGCACCTTCAGCGACGCGCGCAGCGCCCGCTC
>NZ_WWIA01000636.1 GCF_009870065.1 Streptomyces sp. SID5785
TCCAGCTGCTCGGCGACGACGACCGTGACCGCCGCCGCGCGGCCGTGCCGCAGGGGGACCTGGAGCAGCGCCTGCGGGTCCGTGCGCCCGTCGGCCGCCGCGAGGTGGCCGAGTGCGCTCGGCCGGTCGAGCAGGATCCACAGCGGGCGCCGGGTGTCCTCCGGCGCAGGGCGGCCGGCCTGCCGGGCGCGGTTCGCCGCGATGAGCCGGCGCTCCGTCTCGTGCGCGGCCCACTCCAGTGCGGCGAGCGCCCCGGCGAGGCCGCACTCCACGGCCAGGACGCCGGAGCGCCCGACCAGGCAGGCGTACTCCCCGGTGCCGCCGCCCTCGACGATCAGCACGTCGCCGTCCTCGAGCGCCTGGAGCGCGACGGAGCGCACCAGTGACGTCGTGCCGCTGCCGGGGCGGCCCGCGACGAGCAGGTGCGGCTCGGTGGAGCGCGGCCCGGTGCGCCAGACGACGGGCGGCACGTCGCGCCGCTCGTCGCCGTCGACGACCGGGAGGGTGCGCTGCACGGCCGTCCCGTCCGTGAAGCCGAGCACGGTCTCGCCCGGCGACGTGACGAAGGGCTGGGCGGTGATCCCGGTGGGCAGCGGGGCGAGGACGGTCACCGTGAGGTGGTTTCCCTCCTCGTCCCACGTGAAGTGGTACTCGCGGCCCCGGCCCAGCTTGGCGTGGAGCAGCTGCTCGATCCGCGCGCGGGACGCGGCCTCGCCGTCCGTGAAGTAGGCGGGGTAGCGGATCGAGAGCCGGTCGAAGCGGCCGTCCCCGTCGAAGTCGTACGTCTCGAAGGCCTGCTCCCACGCGCCGCCGTGCGCGTACAGCGGGTTCGGGTCCTCGGGGACCGAGAAGTACGGGACGAGTGCCTCGTAGACCGCGCTCAGGCGCTGCACCTGTGAGGCGTCGGGGCCGGTCTGCGCCGGCGGTTTGGGGTCGCGGCCCTTCCATCCCGCGGCCGCCATCAGCACGATGAGCGCCAGCAGCGGCCCGTACGGGACGAACACCACGACCAGGATCACGGCCCCCACCAGGAACAGCAGCGGTCCGCGCCGGTCCTTGGGGGTGTCGATCCACTTGCGCCGCCCGGCGGCCGCCAGCCGGCGCAGTCCACGGGTGACCGTGATGAGGGGATGGAGGACGTCGGTGGCGCCGTCGGCGGCCGTCCGTGCCATTTCCCGGCTCCGGGCGATGGATGCGCCGCCGGTGCTCAGAATGCGGGGGAGTGGACGCCTGGCCACGTCGGTCTCCTGAAGGTGAGTGCGGGTGGATGGGCCGTCAGAACTTGATCCCGCCGAGCAGGCTGGCGAGGCTCTGCCCGCCCGCCTTGATGCTCGGGGCGATGGCCGTGCCCGCCAGGTAGAAGCCGAAGAGGGCGCAGACCAGTCCGTGCGAGGCCTTGAGTCCGTCCTTGCGGAAGAACAGGAAGACGATGATGCCGAGCAGCACGACGCCCGAGATGGACAGGATCATGAGGGTTCTCCTGGTTGGTGGGGACAGTCACCATGAGTACTTCCAGGCTCACAGCATGTATCTATACGACAAAAGGTGCAAATGGGTGGAATTTCCTGGATTTCACTCATTTGGTGTGGCGTGCGAGGGGCGTCGCGCCCATCGATCCTTGCCTCGGCCGGAGCGCGTCATGTGCTCCCCGCGGGCAGTACTCTGTCGATTCACTCGTACGGCCGCACGGCTGTACCAGGCACGTTTGCGAAAGGCGGTCCGGCCGATGAGCGAGGCACCCGACTCCGAGGTCGTGGAGCTGGCCACCAAGATCTTCGACCTCGCCCGCCGCGGCGAGACCGAGGCGCTCGCGGGGTACGTGGACGCCGGTGTCCCGGCGAACCTCACGAACGACCGCGGTGACACGCTCGTCATGCTCGCCGCCTACCACGGCCACCCCGACGCGGTGCGCGCCCTCGTGGAGCGCGGCGCCGAGGTGAACCGCGCCAACGACAAGGGCCAGACCCCGCTCGCCGGCGCCGTCTTCAAAGGCGCCGACGCCGTGATCCGCGTCCTCCTGGACGGCGGCGCGGACCCGGCGGCGGGCACGCCGTCGGCCCTCGACACGGCCCGGATGTTCGGGAAGACCGAGCTCCTGGAGCTCTTCGGAGCGTCCTGACGCACCGGCTTTGACCAGGCACGACGGGGGTGCAGGAAATGTGGTCGCGGCGGGTGGAACCGCTGGGTCATGATGACGGCGTGATTTACGGACGCGACGGCGGGGCAGGTGGTGCCCACGTGCCGCGCGGGCCGTAAGCGGCCCGCATCGGGCCTTGGACGAGAGGCAGAGAGATGGTCTACAGCAAGCAAGAGACGGCGGGCACTCCGACGTGTTGTCGCGTGACCAGGTAGGTGCGGATCCCCGGTTGCGTCGACGCTTGATGTGAGGCTGTTTCCCATGTTCGAACCGGTCATAGCGCCCAGCGGTACGCTGCTCGGCCTGCTGCAGAGGGGCCGCGGCGACGGCACCCTGCACGCGCTGACGGCGCCGCGGGACGAGGCGCTCGCGGCTCTCCACCACTGTGTGCGGAGCGACCCCCGCCACGACTGGCAGGTCGAGAACCGCTCGCTCTACTACGCCCGCCTCTACCTCGACCTCCACGGTGAGCTCGAGGAGATCGAGGCCCACCTCTTTGACCCCGAGGACCTCGTCGACACCGACGAGTCACGCACGGGGCTCGCCCTCGCCGTCCTCGGCCACCTCGCCTCGTACGGCAGGCGGGACGCCCTCGAGCTGCTCCGCAGGTACGCGGCGTTCGGGGCGAACTGGACGTGGGCGCTCGACGAGCTCGCCCTGCGCGACGACGACGCGGGCCTGCGCGCCCTCGCCGAGCCCGTCCTCGCCCGCTTCCACGAACACGCCGAGGCCGAGCTCGTGGCCGCGGTGCGCGACGCCTTCGAACCCCGGCCCTGGCGGCTGTGGGCCGAGGATCCGCGCCCCCACGTGGGCGCCCGCGTCCGGGCCGCACGGGAGGCCGGGTCCTTCGACCGCTGGCAGCGCCAGATGCAGCCCTCCGGACCCCGGCCCGGATGGAGCGTCCAGGCGGTCTTCGACTGGGCCCAGGAGGGCTTCGAGCGCGGCGCCGTGCTGTACGTGCCCGCCGCCCGCTGCCTGACCGCCGTTGCCGGCCCCGAGGACCGCACCGCGATCGTCCGGGCCGCCCGCGAGGGCACCGACGGCGCCCGCTGCACCGCCCTGCGCTACCTCTCCGACGCGCACGACCCCGAGGTGCTCGACCTGGTCGAGGCCGCCGTGGAGAGCCCCTCCCGCGCGGTCGTGGACGCCGCGCTCGACTCCTTCGAGCGCATGCGCAGCATCGCCACCGTGCAGCGCGCCCGGCAGTGGGCCCGCAGGCCCGACGCGCTCGGCGCCGCCGCCGGACGCGTCCTCGCCTGCCGAGGCGGCGCCCAGGACCGCGAGCTCGTCCTGTGGGCACTGCGCGAGGCCGTCCGCGGCGACGGCCCCGACGCCCCCACCCTCTGGCCGCTCGTCGACGGCGCGGGCCGCCTCGGGATCGCCGGCGCCGCCCCCGTGCTGCGCCACGTCTACCGCGAGACCGCCTCCTCCCATCTGCGCGGGCAGGCCGCCCGCGCCCTCGCCGCCACCGACCCCTCCTTCGCCGCGGGCTTCGCCGTCGAGTGCCTGTGGGACTGCGAGGAGTCCACCCGCGAGATCGCCGCCCGGCACGCCGAGACCGGTGACGCCCGCGTCGTCGACCAGCTGCGCCGCCTCGCCGCCGACCCGGCCGAGGAGGCCGAGGTGCAGACCGCCGTGCGCAGCCGGATCGGACCCGACGCGCCAGCGCTGTGACCTGCTGAAACACGGGAGGTGGCCCGCCGGTCGGGGGGCCGCCTCCTGCCGTTTCCCACGGCGTTCCCCAGGGCCGCGCAACGCTCATGGGACGTTCCTCGCCCGGACAGATCCACGTCGACGTGACCACGTCCGGCGCGGCGAGAACACCCCTATGCGTGTCGTCATCGTGACCGAGTCCTTCCCTCCCGACATCAACGGTGTGGCGCACTGCGCCCTGCAGACCGCGCGGCACCTCGCCGCCCGCGGTCATGACCCCCTCGTCGTCGCCCCGGCCACCGCCGCAGGACCCGGCGCCGACGCGGGCGCCCCCTGCCCGGTCGTCCGCGTCCCCTCGCTGCCGCTGCCCGGCTATCCCCAGGTGCGCGTCGCGCTGCCCAGCCGCCGCGTCGCCCAGGCCGTCTCCGCGCACCGGGCCGAACTCGTCCACCTCGCCAGCCCGTTCGTGCTCGGCGTGCGCGGCATGGCCGCCGCGGCCCGGCACGGCGTCCCCGCCGTCGCCGTCTACCAGACCGACCTCGCCGGCTACGCGCGTACCTACATGGGCACCGGCGAGGGCACCGCCTGGCGGCGCATCCGCAGCGTGCACGCCGCCGCCGACCGCACCCTCGCCCCGTCCACCGCCGCACGGCGCGACCTCGAGGCACACGGCGTGCCCCGGGTGCGGCTGTGGCCCCGCGGCGTCGACACCGCACGGTTCCGGCCCGCCCTGCGCGACGAGGCGCTGCGGGCCCGGCTCGCACCGCACGGCGAACTGCTCGTCGGCTACGTGGGCCGGCTCGCCCCCGAGAAGCAGGTCGAGCTCCTCGCGCGCACCTGCGGCCTCGACGGGGTCCGGGTCGTCGTCACCGGGGACGGCCCGAGCGAACCGTCCCTGCGCGCCGCGCTGCCCGGCGCCGTCTTCCTCGGGCGCCGTACCGGGGACGAACTGGCCCGCGTCTTCGCCTCGCTGGACGTCTTCGCGCACACCGGCCCCTTCGAGACCTTCTGCCAGACGGTGCAGGAGGCCATGGCCAGCGGCGTCCCGGTGGTCGCCCCGGCCGCCGGCGGCCCCCTCGACCTCGTCGGCCACGGCAGGACCGGACTGCTCGTCCCGCCCGGCGACGCCGAGGCCGTGCGCGACGCCGTCCGCTCCCTCGCCGCCGACCCCGCCCGGCGCGCCGCCTACGGCGCCGCCGGCCGCACCGCCGTCGCCGGCCGCACCTGGGAGGCCGTCGGCGACCAGCTCATCGAGCACTACGAGGACGTCCTGCACACGCGCACGGCGGTGGCGGCATGAGCGGCCTGCGGATCGTCCGCCTCGCGAACTTCGTCGCCCCCTCCTCGGGCGGCCTGCGCACCGCCCTGCGGGAGCTGGGCGCGGGCTACCGCGCCGCCGGGCACGAGCCTGTGCTCGTCGTCCCCGGAGAGCGCCACGACGACCGGGACACCGCCCAGGGACGCGTCATCACCCTGCCCGGCACGCTCCTGCCCGGCACCGGGGGCTACCGCGTCCTCGCCGACCGGCGCCGTACGGCCGACCTGCTCGCCGGACTGAGGCCCGACCGACTCGAGGTCTCCGACCGGACCACCCTGCGCTGGACCGGCGCGTGGGCCCGCCGCGCCCGGGTGCCCGCCGTGATGGTCTCGCACGAGACCGCCCACGGTGTGCTGCACACCTGGGGGCTGCCCGAACCCGCCGCCCGCCGGGCCGCGGACGCGCTCAACGCCCGTACCGCGCACGCCTACACGCGCGTGGTCTGCACGACCGAATGGGCCGAGCGCGAGTTCGTCCGGATCGGGGCGCGCAACGTCGTCCGGGCGCCGCTCGGCGTCGACCTCGCGGCCTGCACGCCGCACCGGTACGACCCCGCCCTGCGAGCCCGCCTCGCGCGCGAGGACGAGGTCCTGCTCGTCATGTGCACCCGGCTGTCCGTGGAGAAGCGGCCCGGCACCGCCCTGGACGCGATCGCCGCGCTGCGGGCGTCCGGTCTGCGCGCCCGGCTCGTCGTCGCGGGCGACGGTCCGTTGCGCGCTCGCCTCGAACACCGGGCCGCGGCCCGGCGGCTGCCCGTCACCTTCCTCGGGCACCTGGCCGACCGGGGCGCCCTCGCCGCGCTCCAGGCGAGCGCGGACGTGTGCCT
>NZ_WWIA01000637.1 GCF_009870065.1 Streptomyces sp. SID5785
GGGGACACCGGCGCCGCCTTCGCGGGCGCGGTGCGCGAGGTGCTCGGACGGCCCGTGCCGGGGCGCCGGGCGGCCGCCCGCGCGCGGGCGGAGTGCTTCGGCTGGGACACCGCCGTGGCCGCCTTCCTGGCCGCGCACGACGCGCCCGCACGCATGCGGGGCGACATACCGGAACGGAGGGCGGCGTGAACACCCTGCGGTACGCCGCGCTCGGCGACTCGCTCACGGAGGGCGTCGGCGACCCGGTGGGCGGCGCGTGGCGGGGCTGGGCCGCGCTGCTGGCCGAGGGCCTCGCCCCGGCCGGACAGGACGTCGCCTTCCGCAACTTCGCGGTCAGCGGGGCCCGGACCGGCGACGTGCTGGACCGCCAGCTGCCCGCCGCGCTGGCCTTCGCCCCGGATCTCGCCTCCGTGATCGTCGGCGTGAACGACACCCTGCGCTGCACGTTCGACATCCACGCGGTGGCGGCCCGGCTCGACGCCGTCCACGCCGCGTTCGGCGAGCGCGGCACCGTCGTCCTCACCGCCTGTCTGCCCGACCCCGGCGCCCTGCTCGGGCTGCCCGGGGCGCTGGCCCGCCCGCTCGCGCGTCGGCAGCGCGCGGTCAACGCCGTCGTCCACGCGCTCTCCGCACGGCACGGAGCGGTCCATCTGCACGCGTGCGACGGCGGCTGGGTCGCCGACCGTGCCCTGTGGAGCGCGGACCGATTGCACCCGGGGGAGCGCGGGCACCGGTTCCTTGCGGCCCGTGCGCACGCCCTGCTCGCCTCCGCCGGGGTCGCGGGCGGCCCGGCACCGGCCGCCGAACCGGAGCGGCCCGCGCCGAGCCGCGCCGCCGGTTGGTGGTGGCTGGCCACCGCGGGAACCGGCTGGGTCGCCCGGCGCTGCACGGACCTGCTCCCGAACCTGCTGGCCCTCGCCGCCGACGAGGTACGGCACGGACTGCGCGGCACCGGCGCACGGCTCGACCTGCGGGCCTCCGCCGCCGTGGCCGCCGCCCTGTCGTCGGTGACCGTGCCGCAGGCCCCGAGCGTCCCCATGCCCGACCTGAGCGTCCCGGTGTCCGCCCGGAGGGGGCCGGCCGCCGGCGCCTGAGCCGGACCCGGCGCCTCCGGGGCCCGCCGGAGGGGCTTCAGACGGACTCCGGCGGGTGCAGCCTGCGGAAGTACGTCCAGCTCGTCTCGTTCGGCTCGCTCCACTCCTCGGGCGCGTGGGCGAACTCCGGGTGCTGCGCGGCCACATACGCGCGCGTGCGCTCCGGCACCTCCTCGTACGCGCCGAGCTTGCGTCCCCGGCAGTGGAAGGTGAGCCCGCCGGGCCGCTGTCCGCGCTCCATCCAGGGCAGCCACGGGGACTGCCGGGTCCACGACATGGTGGCGGGCACGCTGGGCGCGGAGCCCGCCAGGTCGCCCCGGTCGGCGAAGAACTGGAAGAGCTCCAGGGCCCGGTAGGTGTCGCCCGCCGAGTGGCGCGGGTACTCGGCCACCGGCAGGGGCGAGGGGTAGGCGAGCGGGATCTCCAGGCTGAAGCAGACCTGCCCGCCCAGCTCGGTCGTCGGGACCGGGAAGGGACGCCACTGCTGGTTCGCCGGATCGTTCCAGACGTGCACGACCGGCAGGCCCTGCCACGTCTCCAGGATCTCGCGCGTGACCGGGTCCAGGTAGAAGGCGGCCTCCCGGGTCAGCAACCGGTAGGCGTCCGGGCCCTGTTCGGAGTCCTGGACGAGACGGGCGACATTGAGCCCCTCGAAGCCGAACAGGCGCTGGTACGGCTCGTCCGGCGCCCAGGAGTACACGTCCCCGGACCACCAGTACGTGACCTCGTCACCGTCCAGCGAGGCGCGGGTGCGGGCCAGGGCGCGGAGCAGGTCCGCGGGTGTCTGCGTCATGGTCAGTACTCTGCGCGACCCGGACCCGCGCCGTGCGCAGAACGCGGCGACCTCGCCGGGAACGGCCGATAACGCACCACGGGCGCCGACGGTGGTCACCCTGCCGCCGCCGCATCGCCGCATCGCCGCATCGCCGCGTCGGGCTCATGCATCGTTGAACAATCCGGCGATCCTTTTGTTGTTCCGTACCTCCGTTGTCTCGTTCCCTCATCTGCGCTTGAATGCGGCGGTGGCCACGGAAGAACTGCACGCACTCGCCGACGACCGCGCGCTGCTGGGACGCACCAGCACCGCGGAGCGCGTCGCCGACATCCTCAGGAGCCGGATCGCGGAGGGCTTCTTCCCTCCGGGCAAGCGGCTGTCGGAGGACAGCATCGGCGGCGCCCTCGGCGTCTCGCGCAACACCCTGCGCGAATCCTTCCGGCTGCTCACCCACGAGCGCCTCCTGGAGCACCGGCTCAACCGCGGCGTCTTCGTCCGCGTCCTGAGCGTCGACGACGTCGAGGACATCTACCGCATCCGCTCCATGATCGAGTGCTCCGTCGTCCGCTCCCTCGGCACCCCGCCCTACGACCTCGACCGCGTCGCGGCCGCCGTCGCCGACGGCCGGCGCGGCGCCAGGAAGCGCGAGTGGAAGGTCGTCTCGACCGCCAACATCCACTTCCACCAGGAACTCGTCGCCCTCGCCGGCAGCGAGCGCACCGACGAGCTGATGCGCAGCGTCCTGGCCGAACTGCGCCTCGCCTTCCACGTCGTGGACGACCCGCGCGGGCTGCACGAGCCCTATCTCGCCCGCAACGAGCAGATCGTGGAGACCCTGGCCGAGGGCCGTCGCGACGCCGCGGAGAAGCTGCTCGCCGCCTATCTCGACGACTCCCGCAAGGGGCTCGTCGAGGCCTACG
>NZ_WWIA01000638.1 GCF_009870065.1 Streptomyces sp. SID5785
ATGCTGGACGCGCACCAGGGTACGGCCAGCACCTTCTGGGAGGGGTACAGGACCGACGGCAGTTCCGACTACTCCGGCTCCTACATGAGCGCCGCGCACGGCTGGTCCACCGGTCCGACCTCCGCCCTGACCTTCCACCTGCTGGGCATCGCACCTGTCGCCGACGGGACCGGCACCTACCGCATCGCTCCGCACCCGGGCGGCGTCAAGCGGGCCGAGGGGCAGCTCACCACGGCCAGGGGGGTGATCGCCGTCTCGTGGCAGGACACCGGCAAGGGCGGCTTCGGGCTGACGGCCACACTGCCCGCCCGCACGGTCACGGACGTCGCGGTCCCGGTGCCGGACGACTCCTCCTTCGTCGTACGCGTAGACGGGCGGACCGTCTGGGACCGTACGGCCCGCGGCGACGGTGTGCGCCACGAGGCCGGATACGTCCACCTGACGAAGCTCGGCGCGGGCAAGCACACGGTGACGGTGCGACGGCGCTGACCAGGCCTGTCCCTGGTTCCGGGTGGCCCCAGGGCCCCTAGGGGTCGTGCGACCGAAGAGGTACGCCCAAACTGGCCCGAAGCATGACGATCACTGATGATCAGGGCAGGAAGATGGAGGAGAAGAAGAGAACAGCTCCTCGCTCCTGACGGGGCGAGGGCGAACCGGAACGGGAGAAGACATGCGTGGCGTTCTGATCGGCGTCGTGGGCGGTGTGGTGGTGCTCGGAGTCGCGGCGGCGGTCGCCGTGCCCGAGGCCAGGCAGTGGTACGACGGACGTCACGAGCAGACCTCCTCCTACGCCACGGGCAAGAAGGCGAAGCAGGAGCGCGAGTCCGTTCCCCGCTGGCTGCCGGACGACGCCGCGTCCGTGGAGTACGCGATGCGGACGACCGGCGGGGAGCGGATCCTCAAGGCCACACTCGGCGAGGCGGGGCTGCCCGCACAGTGCGAGCCGCTCGACGGCGCGGCGGCTCCGGCGCCGGAGATCAGCGCCTCCTGGTTCCCCTCGGACGTGGCGGGCGGCGCGAAGGGCCGCTGCGGTTCGTACTACGTCTCGCTGAAGAACGGCACGCTGTACGCGTGGCAGACGAACGCGGACTGGGTGGAGGAGAACCGGAACTCCGGGGCGTAGCCCGTAGCCCCCGCTTCCTCCCCGCCCGGATCGCTCGGCCGACGTCTCGAGGTCTTCAGTGTTCGCTTTCGCCCCGACGGCAGTCTTCCTCCTCTGGTTCTGCTGGGGAGTACGGCAGGACCGCCGGCAGTTCCGCAACGCCGTCCTGCTCGGCCTGACCGTCCTGTGTCTGTCCTTCGCCCTGCTGACACAGGCGGACCGGCTCCGGGGGAACCTGGCCGTCCTGGTCTACTCACTGGTCTTCATGATCCCCGCCCTGGCGATCGTGGTCCTCGGCGGCTTCCTCGTGGTGAACGGCCTGACCATGATCCGCAAGGAGGGCCGCCGACCGGCCAACCTCCTGTCGGGCCTGGCGGGCGTCGGCATCTTCGCGCTCCTCGCC
>NZ_WWIA01000639.1 GCF_009870065.1 Streptomyces sp. SID5785
ATGCTGCGGGAGGCCCGGGCCGTCGCCCAGCTCAGACACCCGCATGTGATCGTCGTGCACGACGTCGTGGTGCAGGACGGACGCCCGTACATCGTGATGGAGCTGGTCGAGGGCTGCTCGCTCGCCGACCGCATCGCCCACGACGGGCCGCTCGACGTCCGCGAGGCCGCGCGGATCGGCGTCGCCCTGCTCGGCGCCCTGCGCGTCGCGCACGCCGCGGGCGTCCTGCACCGCGACCTCAAGCCGGCGAACGTCCTGCTCGAACCGGCGACCGGCCGCGTCGTCCTCACCGACTTCGGCATCGCGCAGGTCGAGGGCGCCACCACGCTCACCGAGACCGGCGGCTTCGTCGGCTCGCCCGAGTACACGGCGCCCGAGCGGATGGCGGGGGAGCGGGCCGGTGCGGGAGCCGACCTGTGGTCGCTCGGCGCGCTGCTGTGCGCGGCGCTCAGCGGCGTGTCGCCGTTCCGCCGCGACTCGCTCGGCGGCATCCTGCACGCGGTCGTCTACGAGGAGATCCGCCCGCCCGCCGAGGCCGCACCGCTGCTCCCGGTGGTCCGCGGCCTGCTGGAGCGGGAGCCCGCGCACCGGCTCGGCCTCGACGAGGCGGAGCGGCTGCTGCGGGCGTACCTCGACACGGGCGCGACCCCGCGGCGCACGGCCGGGCCGCCCGCCGCGTACACGGCGACCCGGCGCGACGTGCCGACCGTCGCCCGGCGGCG
>NZ_WWIA01000640.1 GCF_009870065.1 Streptomyces sp. SID5785
GAGCTCGCCGACGGCCTTGTTGGCGATGCCGGTCTGCTCGTCGAACATGAACTTCCACAGCAGTCCCGCGACGACCAGGCTGAGCATGTAGGGCATGAAGAGGGCCGTCCGGTAGGCGGCCATGCCGGGCAGTTTCTGCTTCATCAGGACGCCGAGCCCGAGACTGACCACGAACAGCACCGGGACCAGGATGACCACGTACTTCGCGGTGATCCACATCGAGGACCAGAAGTACGGGTCGTCGATCATGCGCTGGTAGTTGCCGAGGCCGATCCACGTGTACGAGCCGAAGCCGGAGACCTGGAAGAAGCTCAGGACGACCGAGAAGAGCATCGGCAGGAGCACGAAGAGGAACAGGCCGAGACTGTCCGGCAGGAGGAAGAGCCCGGCGGCGAGCCACTCGCGGTGCTTGCGGCTGAGCCGCGGCCCGGAGGCCTTCGCGGCGGTTGCCGGGGCGGCGGGCGCCGTGCGCTGCCGGGTGGCGATGCTGCTCATATCAGGCTCGCCCCCTCGTAGCTCTTCATGTAGGCCTCGATGGTCCGGGCGGCCCGGTCGGCCTCGCCG
>NZ_WWIA01000641.1 GCF_009870065.1 Streptomyces sp. SID5785
TCCCCACGCTTTCGCTCCTCAGCGTCAGTAACGGCCCAGAGACCTGCCTTCGCCATTGGTGTTCTTCCCGATATCTACACATTCCACCGTTACACCGGGAATTCCAGTCTCCCCTACCGCACTCAAGCCCGCCCGTACCCGGCGCGGATCCACCGTTAAGCGATGGACTTTCACACCGGACGCGACGAACCGCCTACGAGCCCTTTACGCCCAATAATTCCGGATAACGCTTGCACCCTACGTATTACCGCGGCTGCTGGCACGTAGTTAGCC
>NZ_WWIA01000067.1 GCF_009870065.1 Streptomyces sp. SID5785
TGACAACCCCCGATGTTGTCCACAGGCCCGGACATGCCGGTGCCCGGCACCCTCTCCCAAGAGTGCCGGGCACGGGAACACACGATCGACGTCGGCGTCAGCGCACGAACGTCCCCGCCTGGCTCGCCAGGTCCAGGAAGTACTGGGGCGCGAGCCCCAGCACGATCGTGACCGCCACACCCACACCGATCGTCGTCATGGTCAGCGGCGAGGGAACGGCCACGGTCGGGCCGTCCGCCTTGGGCTCGCTGAAGAACATGAGGACGATCACGCGGATGTAGAAGAACGCGGCGATCGCGGACGAGAGCACACCGACCACGACCAGCGCACCGGCCCCGCCCTCGGCCGCCGCCTTGAACACCGCGAACTTTCCGGCGAAGCCGGAGGTCAGCGGGATGCCGGCGAAGGCGAGCAGGAAGACCGCGAAGACGGCCGCGACCAGCGGGGAGCGGCGGCCGAGCCCCGCCCACTTCGACAGGTGCGTGGCCTCGCCGCCCGCGTCGCGCACCAGCGTGACGACGGCGAAGGCGCCGATGGTCACGAAGGAGTACGCGGCGAGGTAGAAGAGCACCGACGAGACGCCGTCCGGGCTCGTCGCGATGACACCGGCGAGGATGAAGCCGGCGTGCGCGATCGAGGAGTACGCGAGGAGCCGCTTGATGTCGGTCTGTGTGATGGCGACGATCGCACCGGCGAGCATGGTGACGATCGCCACGCCCCACATGACCGGCCGCCAGTCCCAGCGCATGCCCGGCAGGACCACGTAGAGCAGCCGGAGCAGGGCGCCGAAGGCCGCGACCTTGGTGGCCGCCGCCATGAACCCGGTGACCGGTGTCGGGGCGCCCTGGTAGACGTCCGGGGTCCACATGTGGAAGGGGACGGCGCCGACCTTGAACAGCAGGCCCATGACGACGAGCGCCATGCCGACGAGCAGCAGTGCGTCGTTGCCCATCGTGCCGGCGAGCGCCGGGTCCACCTTCTGGACGGTGCCGTCGACGACGTCGGCGATCGTGGCGTACGAGACGGAGCCCGCGTAGCCGTACAGGAGCGCGATACCGAACAGGGTGAACGCCGAGGCGAAGGCGCCGAGCAGGAAGTACTTGACCGCGGCCTCCTGCGACATGAGGCGGTTGCGGCGGGCCACGGCGCACAGCAGGTAGAGCGGCAGCGAGAAGACCTCGAGCGCGATGAACAGCGTCAGCAGGTCGTTGGCCGCCGGGAAGACCAGCATGCCGCCGATGGCGAACAGGGCGAGCGGGAACACCTCGGTGGTGGTGAACCCGGCCTTGACCGCGGCCTTCTCGCTGTCGCTGCCGGGCACCGCGGCGGCCTGCGCGGCGAACGAGTCGACGCGGTTGCCGTGCGCCTCGGGGTCGAGCCGGCGCTCCGCGAACGTGAAGATCGCGACGAGTCCCGCCAGCAGGATCGTCCCCTGGAGGAAGAGGGCCGGGCCGTCGACGGCGATCGCGCCCATGGCCGCGATGTGCGCCTTCGTCGTGCCGTACCCGCCGGCCGCGAGGGCGACGACGGCGGCGAACGCGGCCGCGAGCGCGACGACGGCCAGGAACACCTGGGCGTAGTAGCGCGACTTCCGCGGCACGAAGGCCTCGACCAGGATGCCGAGCACCGCGGCACCGATGACGATCAGGGTGGGCGACAGCTGCCCGTACTCGACCGTCGGTGCGGGGATGTCGGGGGCCGGGGCCGCCATTGTCCACAGGCTGTGGACGGTCGGGGCACTCACCAGAGCACTCATTTGTGAGCCGCCTCCACTTCCGGCTTCGGGTCCTTCTTGTGGACGTCGGACATGGTGTGCTTGACCGCCGGGTTCACCAGCTCGGTGAGCGGCTTCGGGTACACACCGAGGAAGATCAGTACGCCGATCAGCGGGACCACGACCGCGAGCTCACGCACCCGCAGGTCGGCGATGCCCTCGGTCGACGGCTTGACCGGGCCGGTCATGGTGCGCTGGTAGAGCACCAGCGTGTAGAGCGCGGCGAGGACGATGCCGAACGTCGCGATGATGCCGATCACCGGGTACCGGGTGAACGTGCCGACAAGCACCAGGAACTCGCTGACGAACGGGGCGAGTCCGGGCAGCGACAGCGTCGCCAGGCCGCCGATCAGGAACGTGCCGGCGAGCACCGGGGCGACCTTCTGCACGCCCCCGTAGTCCGCGATGAGCCGCGAGCCGCGGCGCGAGATCAGGAATCCGGCGACCAGCATGAGCGCGGCCGTCGAGATGCCGTGGTTGACCATGTAGAGCGTCGCGCCGGACTGGCCCTGGCTGGTCATCGCGAAGATGCCCAGGATGATGAAGCCGAAGTGCGAGATCGACGCGTAGGCCACCAGGCGCTTGATGTCGCGCTGGCCGACCGCGAGCAGCGCCCCGTAGACGATGCTCACGAGCGCCAGGACGAGGATCACCGGCGTCGCCCACTTGCTGGCCTCCGGGAAGAGCTGGAGGCAGAAGCGGAGCATCGCGAAGGTGCCGACCTTGTCGACGACCGCCGTGATCAGCACGGCGACCGGTGCCGTGGCCTCGCCCATCGCGTTCGGCAGCCAGGTGTGCAGCGGCCACAGCGGGGCCTTCACCGCGAAGGCGAAGAAGAAGCCGAGGAAGAGCCAGCGCTCGGTGCTGGTCGCCATCTCGAGCGAGCCGTTCGCCCGGGCGGCGGCGATGTCCTGGAGCGAGAAGTTGCCCGCGACCACGTAGAGACCGATGACGGCCGCCAGCATGACGAGCCCGCCGACCAGGTTGTACAGGAGGAACTTGACCGCCGCGTACGAGCGCTGGGTCGCGGCCTCCTTCTCGCCGTGCGGGCCCGCACGGTCCCCGAAGCCGCCGATGAGGAAGTACATCGGGATGAGCATGGCTTCGAAGAAGATGTAGAAGACGAAGACGTCGGTGGCCTCGAAGGAGATGATCACCATCGCCTCGACGAGGAGGATCAGGGCGAAGAAGCCCTGCGTCGGACGCCACCGTGAACTGCCGGTCTCCTGGGGGTCGGCGTCGTGCCAGCCGGCCAGGATCACGAACGGGATCAGCAGTGCGGTGAGCGCGACGAGCGCCACCCCGATGCCGTCCACGCCCAGCTCGTAGCGGACCCCGAAGTCCTCGATCCACGCGTGGGACTCGGTGAGTTGGTAGCGCGCGCCGTCCGGGTCGAAGCGGACCGCCACCACCGCCGCGACCACGAGGGTCGCGACGGAGAACAGCAGCGCGAGCCACTTGGCCGCGGTGCGCTGTTTCGCCGGTACGGCGGCCGTGGCGATGGCTCCCACGGCCGGGAGCACCGCCGTCGCTGTCAGCAGAGGAAAGGACATCGGTATCAGACCGCCCTCATCAGCAGGGTCGCGGCGACGATGAGTGCCGCACCGCCGAACATCGAGACGGCGTACGAGCGCACGTAGCCGTTCTGGAGCTTGCGCAGCCGGCCGGAGAGCCCGCCGACCGAGGCCGCCGTCCCGTTGACCACGCCGTCGACCAGGGTGTGGTCCACGTAGACGAGCGAGCGGGTGAGGTGCTCGCCGCCGCGCACCAGGACGACGTGGTTGAAGTCGTCCTGGAGGAGGTCGCGGCGGGCGGCCCGGGTGAGCAGCGAGCCGCGCGGGGCGACGACCGGGACCTCGCGGCGCCCGTACAGGAGCCAGGCGAGGCCGACGCCGATCACCAGGCAGACCATGGTGGCGCCGGTGACCGCGCCCGCGCTGATCGGCGCGTCCCCGTGGTCGTGCCCGGTGACGGGCTCCAGCCAGTGCAGGAAACGGTCGCCGATGGAGAAGAAGCCGCCCGCGAAGACCGAGCCGACCGCGAGGACGATCATCGGGATCGTCATGGACGACGGGGACTCGTGCGGGTGCGGCTCGTGGCCGTCTGCGTCGGGCTGCCAGCGCTTCTCGCCGAAGAACGTCATGATCATCACGCGGGTCATGTAGAACGCGGTGATCGCGGCGCCGAGCAGCGCGACCGAGCCGAGGATCCAGCCCTCGGTGCCGCCCTTCGCGAACGCCGCCTCGATGATCTTGTCCTTGGAGAAGAAGCCGGACAGGCCCGGGAAGCCGATGATGGCCAGGTATCCCAGGCCGAACGTCACGAAGGTGACCGGCATGTACTTCCGCAGGGCGCCGTACTTCCTCATGTCGACCTCGTCGTTCATGCCGTGCATGACCGAACCGGCGCCGAGGAAGAGCCCGGCCTTGAAGAAGCCGTGCGTGACCAGGTGCATGATCGCGAACACGTAGCCGATCGGGCCGAGGCCCGCGGCGAGGATCATGTAGCCGATCTGCGACATCGTCGAGCCGGCCAGCGCCTTCTTGATGTCGTCCTTCGCGCAACCGACGATCGCACCGAACATCAGCGTGACGGCACCGACGATGGTGACGACCAGCTGGGCGTCCGGCGCCCCGTTGAAGATCGCGCCCGAGCGGACGATCAGGTAGACACCCGCGGTCACCATGGTCGCGGCGTGGATGAGGGCCGAGACCGGGGTCGGGCCCTCCATCGCGTCCCCGAGCCAGGACTGCAGCGGCACCTGTGCCGACTTGCCGCACGCGGCGAGCAGCAGCATCAGGCCGATCGCGGTCAGCTTGCCCTCGCCGGTGTCACCGGCGCTGTCGAGCACCGGGCCGAAGGCGAAGGTGCCGAACGTCGTGAACATCAGCATGATCGCGATCGACAGACCCATGTCGCCGACGCGGTTGACCAGGAAGGCCTTCTTGGCGGCCGTGGCCGCGCTCGGCTTGTGCTGCCAGAAGCCGATGAGCAGGTACGAGGCGAGGCCCACGCCCTCCCAGCCGACGTACAGCAGCAGGTAGTTGTCGGCGAGCACCAGCAGGAGCATCGCCGCGAGGAACAGGTTCAGGTAGCCGAAGAAGCGGCGGCGCCGCTCGTCGTGCTCCATGTACCCGATCGAGTAGATGTGGATCAGCGTGCCGACGCCCGAGATCAGCAGGACGAACGTCATGGACAGCTGGTCGAGCTGGAACGCGACGTCCGCCCGGAAGCCCTCGACGGGGATCCAGCTGAACAGGTGCTGGCTGAGCGAGCGGTCCTCCGGGCTGCGGTCCAGGAGACCGGAGAAGAGCACGGCCGCGATCACGAAGGAGGCGGCCGCGAGCGCGGTGCCGAGCAGATGACCCACCCGGTCCAGCGCCCGCCCGCCGCACAGCAGGACGGCCGCTCCGAGCAGTGGCGCCGCTACCAGCAGCGCAATCAAGTTCTCCACTGGTTACGACCCCTTACAGCTTCATCAGGCCGGCGTCGTCGACCGAAGCCGAGTGGCGGGTACGGAACAGCGACACGATGATCGCGAGCCCGACCACGACCTCCGCGGCGGCGACGACCATCGTGAAGAACGCGATGATCTGGCCGTCGAGATTGCCGTGCATCCGAGAGAACGCGACGAACGCGAGGTTGCACGCGTTCAGCATCAGCTCGATGCACATGAACACAACGATCGCGTTCCGCCTGATGAGCACGCCGGTCGCGCCGATCGTGAACAACAGGGCGGCGAGATACAGGTAGTTGACCGGATTCACTTCGACGCCTCCTCTGCCTTGTCGAGGGAGTCGCGCTCCAGGCGCTCCGCCGAGCGCTGCTCGAGCGCCTTGAGGTCGTCGAGCGCCTCACCGGACACGTCCCGGATCTGGCCGCGCTCGCGCAGCGTCTGCATGACCGTGAGCTCCGAGGGCGTGCCGTCGGGGAGCAGGCCGGCGATGTCCACCGCGTTGTGCCGGGCGTAGACGCCGGGGGCGGGCAGCGGCGGCAGGTGCTTGCCCTCGCGCACGCGCTGCTCGGCCAGCTCGCGCTGGGTCTTGGCCCGCTCGATGCGCTCGCGGTGCGTGAGCACCATCGCGCCGACGGTCGCCGTGATGAGCAGGGCGCCGGTGATCTCGAAGGCGAACACGTACTTGCTGAAGATCAGGTTCGCCAGGCCCCACACGTTGCCGTTCGCATTGGCCTCGCCCAGGCCGTTGAACTCCTTCAGCGAGGCGTGGGCGATGCCCGCGACCAGCAGGATGCCGAAGCCGAGACCGCACAGGGCGGCGAGCCAGCGCTGCCCCTTGATGGTCTCCTTGAGCGAGTCCGCGGCGGTGACGCCGACGAGCATCACCACGAAGAGGAACAGCATCATGATCGCGCCCGTGTAGACGACGATCTGCACGATGCCCAGGAAGTACGCCCCGTTGGCCAGGTAGAAGACCGCGAGGATGATCATGGTGCCGGCCAGGCACAGGGCGCTGTGCACGGCCTTCCTCATCAGGATCGTGCACAGCGCGCCGATCACGGCGACGGTGCCGAGGACCCAGAACTGGAAGGCCTCGCCCGTGGAGGTGGAGTATGCGGCCAGCTGCGCGCTCATGCCTCCACCTCCTCGTCCGCGGGCTTCTCGCCCTTGGAGACCGCGACCTGGGGCTCGGTGCCGGGCGCGGCCTCCGTCACCAGGCCCCGGTAGTAGTCCTGCTCGTCCATGCCCGGGTAGATCGCGTGCGGGCTGTCGACCATGCCCTCGTCGAGCCCGGCGAGCAGCTGCTCCTTGGTGTAGATCAGGTTCTGCCTGCTGCTGTCGGCCAGTTCGAACTCGTTGGTCATCGTCAGCGCGCGCGTGGGGCACGCCTCGATGCACAGGCCGCACAGGATGCAGCGGGCGTAGTTGATCTGGTAGACGCGGCCGTAGCGCTCACCCGGCGAGTAGCGCTCCTCCTCCGTGTTGTCCGCGCCCTCCACGTAGATGGCGTCCGCCGGGCAGGCCCAGGCGCACAGCTCGCAGCCGACGCACTTCTCGAGCCCGTCCGGATGGCGGTTGAGCTGGTGCCGGCCGTGGAAGCGCGGAGCGGTGGTCTTCGGTTGCTCCGGGTACTGCTCGGTCAGCCGCTTCTTGAACATGGCCTTGAAGGTCACACCGAAGCCGGCGACGGGGTTCATGAACCCGGGCGCGGTGTCCTTCTCGTTCTCGTCAGCCATCGGACGCCTCCTTTCCGTCACGAGATCCGCCAAGTGATTCGTCACTCGCAGTATCGGGTCCGCCACTGACAATCAACTCGCGCTCGTGGCGCGGACGTCGGCGCGGTACGGGCGGTAGCTCCTGCCCGGGCAGCGGAGGCACCGGGAAGCCGCCCGCCATCGGGTCGAACGCCGCCGCGGGCTTCGCCGCCTCCTCGGCCGCGGCCTGCTTGGCACCCCGGTCGCGGAAGATGTCCACGACGAACGAGAGCAGCAGGAGCACGAGGATGCCGCCGCCCACGTACAGGGCGATCTCGGCGAAGTCGTAGTCCTCCTTCTGGAGGGTGCGCACCGTGGCGACGAGCATCAGCCAGGCGACGGACACCGGGATGAGCACCTTCCAGCCGAGCTTCATCAGCTGGTCGTAGCGCACGCGCGGGAGCGTGCCGCGCAGCCAGATGAAGAAGAACAGCAGTAGCTGGACCTTGACGACGAACCAGAGCATCGGCCACCAGCCGTGGTTCGCGCCCTCCCAGAAGGTGGACACCGGCCAGGGTGCGCGCCAGCCGCCCAGGAAGAGCGTCACGGACACCGCGGAGACCGTCACCATGTTCACGTACTCGGCGAGCATGAACATCGCGAACTTGATGGAGGAGTACTCGGTGTTGAAGCCGCCCACGAGGTCGCCCTCGGACTCCGGCATGTCGAACGGTGCGCGGTTCGTCTCGCCGACCATCGTCACGATGTAGATGAGGAACGAGACGGGCAGCAGCACGATGTACCAGCGGTCGTGCTGCTGGGCGACGATCTCGGACGTCGACATCGAGCCCGAGTAGAGGAACACGGAGGCGAACGCGGCGCCCATCGCGATCTCGTACGAGATCATCTGCGCGCAGGAGCGCAGACCGCCGAGGAGCGGGTACGTGGAGCCGGACGACCAGCCGGCGAGGACGATGCCGTAGATGCCCACCGAGGCGACCGCGAGGATGTAGAGCATCGCGATCGGCAGGTCGGTGAGCTGCATCGTGGTGCGGTGGCCGAAGATCGAGATCTCGTTGCCGGCGGGGCCGAACGGGATGACGGCGATCGCCATGAACGCCGGGATGGCGGCCACGACCGGCGCGAGGACGTAGACCACCTTGTCCGCGCGCTTGACGATGACGTCTTCCTTGAGCATCAGCTTGATGCCGTCGGCGAGCGACTGGAGCATGCCCCAGGGGCCGTGCCGGTTCGGGCCGATGCGCAGCTGCATCCAGGCGACGACCTTGCGCTCCCACACGATGGAGAACAGCACGGTCACCATCAGGAAGGCGAAGCAGAACACCGCCTTGACGACGACGAGCCACCACGGGTCCCTGCCGAACATCGACAGGTCCTCGATGGCGAGCGGGTTCAGTGCCGTCGGGCTCATGACTCCACCTCCGGGGCCCCGGCGGCGACGGCCGGGCCGATCTTCACGAGGTCACCCGGCACGGCGCCGGCGTCCGAGGCGACGCCGCCGCCCGCGGAGTTCAGCGGGAGCCAGACGACCCGGTCGGGCATCTGCGTGACCTGGAGCGGCAGTTCGACGGTGCCTGCGGCGCCGGTGACGGCGAGGACGTCGCCGTCCTTGACGCCCGCCTCGGCGGCCGTCGCGGCCGACACGCGCGCGTGAGCGGCGTGCCGGGTGCCCGCGAGCGCGTCGTCGCCCTCCTGGAGGCGACCGAGGTCGAGGAGCAGCCGGTGGCCCGCGAGGACCGCCTCGCCGGACGCGGGCCGTGGGGCGGCGGCCGCCGACTCCAGGGGCTCGGTGGCGTGCGGTCCGTCCCAGGCGCTCAGCCGGTCCAGCTCGGAGCGGGCCGCGCGCAGGTCGGGCAGCCCCAGATGGACGTCCATGGCATCGGCGAGCATCTGCAGCACCCGGCCGTCGGTCGGGGCGACCCGGCGGGTCATCTGGTCCGGCTTGAGCGCGGCCTCGAACATCCGCGCCCGGCCCTCCCAGTTGAGGAACGTGCCGGCCTTCTCGGCGACCGCGGCCACCGGCAGGACGACGTCGGCGAGCTCGGTGACCTCGCTCGGCCGCTGCTCCAGGGAGACGACGAAACCGGCCTCGTGAAGCGCTTCACGCGCGCGGGCCGGGTCGGGCAGGTCCGCGACCTCGACGCCGGCGACGACCAGGGCGCTCAGCGCCCCGCCGGCGGCGGCCTCGACGATCTGACCCGTGTCGCGCCCGTAGCTGTGCGGGAGTTCGGCCACCCCCCAGACGGCGGCGACCTCCTCCCGCGCGCGCGGGTCCGTCGCCGGACGGCCGCCCGGAAGCAGCGAGGGCAGCGCACCGGCCTCGATCGCGCCGCGCTCCCCGGCCCGGCGCGGGATCCACACCA
>NZ_WWIA01000642.1 GCF_009870065.1 Streptomyces sp. SID5785
GGGACGCACCTCGCGCACCGCCGCGGCGACGAGCGACGGGTCCGCGCACAGGTACACGTGCGAGGCCCGGTGGCAGGGCAGGTAGATGCCGAGCATCCGCTCCGCGATGTGGGCGAACGGCAGGTAGCAGATGTGTTCCACGTGTGCGGGCAGCTCGACGACGGCGTCCAGGGCCCGGGCGTCGGCGAGGATCTGCTCGTGGGTGAGGACGACGCCCTTGGGCTCGCCGGTGGTGCCAGACGTGTAGACGACGGTGAGCGGGTCGTCGGGCCGCGCGGCGTCGAGCTCCTTGGCGAACTGGGCCGGGACCGGCGTGCCGGTGAGCGCGGCGAACGGGACGTGGCCGCCCTCCTGGCCGGGCTCGGCGACGACGAGCCGGTCGAGCGGGGTGTCCGGGTCGTCGAGCAGCGGGGCCCAGGTGCGGACCTGGGCGGCGCCCTCCAGGACGGCCAGGCGCGCGCGGCAGTTGCGGGCGATGTGGGTGAGCTGCCCGGGGGCCGCCGTGTTGTAGACGCTGACGGGCACGGCGCCGAGCCGGACGAGGGCGAGGTCCGAGAGCCAGTGCTCGGGGCGGTTGGACATCATCAGCAGGACGTGGTCGCCGCGGCCGACACCGAGCGCGGCATACCCGGCGGCGATCCGGGTGGTGCGCTCCAGGACCTCGGCCCAGGTGAGGGTGGACCAGCCGGTGCCCGTGCCCGGTGCGCGCCAGGACAGGGCGGGCAGGTCCGGGTGCTCCCGGGCGTTGCGCAGCACGAGACGGGGCAGCGTGGGGCGCGCGTCCTGCGCTCCGTCCGCGGGCGGGGCTGGGGTCATGGCGGCCTCCCTGGAACGGAATCCACTGAGCGTCCGCTAAGACGGTAGGGGCGCTCCCGGAGGCCGGTCAATGCTCGTGACATGCCTTGTCCGCAAGGGAGTTGGGGTCGTGCACGCGGCTCGCCCTGAGCGGTCGCTAAGCATCGGAAGAGGGTCGCTCCGACGGCGTGCGCCGTACGATGGCCCTGCCGAGGGCCCAGCGGAAGGACACACGGGTGAGCACGCAGCCACGTCAGGACGCCGCGGTGGCGCGGCACTGGCGCACGTACGGACCGCTCGGTCTGCACCCGATCCTGCTGCGGGCGATGGAGGCCTTCAACGAGCACGGCTACCACGGGACTTCGATGCGCGACATCGCCTCCCGCGTCGGTGTGACCGTGCCCGCGCTCTACTACCACTACGAGAACAAGCAGGCACTCCTGACCACGCTCCTCGAGGCGTCGATGCGGGACGTGCTCGACCGCTGCCGTGCGGCGGCGGCCGAGGCGGGGGACGACCCGCTGGCCCGGTTCCGCGCGATGGTCGAGTCGATCGCCCTCTCGATGGCGCACCGCCAGGGGCTCGCGTTCCTGGACACGGAGATCCGCAGCCTCGAACCGGCCAACCGCGCCCGGTACGTGGCGCTGCGCGACTACCTGGAGCACATGCTGCTCGACACGGTGCGCGACGGGGTCGCCCGCGGCATGTTCACCACGCCGTACCCGGCCGACGCGGTCCGTGCGGTGCTCGTCATGTGCCAGGGCGTGGCCAACTGGTACCGCGCGGACGGCCCGTTGACCCCCGCGCAGCTCGCCGAGCGCCAAGTGGTGCTGAGCCTCGGCACGGTGGGGGCACGCGACGCCGCGTGACCCGGCCGGGCACCGGCCGCGCCGCCGGGCCCACCGGGTGCCGGCGCCCTACCATCGCGCCATGGCCGCAGAAATCCGTCTCGTCCGGGACACAGCGCTCCCCGTCGCCGAGGCCTGGCGCAGGATCACCGACTGGGAGCGGCACGGCGCGGTGGTGCCGCTGACCCGGGTCACCGTGCGCACCCCGCCGCCGACGGCCGCGGGCACCGTGTTCGTGGCGCGGACCGGGCTGGGCCGCCTGCTGGGCTTCGACGACCCGATGGAGCTCGTCGCGTGGCAGCCGCCGCGCCGCTGCCGGATGGAGAAGCGCGGACGGCTGGTGCGGGGCTGGGCCGAGTTCGAGGTGCGGGCCAGGCCGGGCGGCGGGGCGCGCGTGGAGTGGCACGAGGAGCTGCGGGTGCGCGGGGTGCCCGCCGTCGCGGATCCGGTGCTCGCGACGGCGGGCCGCCTGCTGTTCGGGCGCGCACTGAAATCTCTGCTGGAGAACGAGGAGTGACGGCTCGTCAGGCGGCGCTCACAGCAGTGGCGGGTTCGCGTACCTGACGAGTTCGAGCGCCTGCTCGGGGAACCAGTCGCCCGCGTCGGGATCGACCGTCCCGCGCTCGGGGTCCTCGGGCCCGTCGGTGCCGCGCAGGCACAGCCCGTCGGACTCCCCCGGCGTCTTGATCCACAGCCGGGCGTCCTGGAGGGGGTCGCCGGTGCGCAGGGTGGGGCGGGCGCCGAGGCCGCGGTCCGGCGGGTTGCACCAGTCCTGCGGGTCCGGATAGGTGCCGGTGGGCGGCACCCAGGGCCCCCGGCCGTTGCGGCTGGAGTCCGTCACGTAGTGCGGCATCCGGGAGGCGGGCACGTGGACGTGGGTGTCGAGCCACTCCTGGGCGTCGGCGCGCGGCCACCACTGGTCGGGGCAGTCGGCGGAGTCGCCGCCGCGGGTCGCGTAGGCGATGCAGGACGAGATGAGCGTGCCGTACCAGGAGTTGGCGTCGTCGGTGTTGTAGTTCGAGGCGTTGGTGTAGAAGCCGGCGGCTCGGGTGACGCCGCCCTTGATCAGCCGGGGCACGATGGAGGAGACGGTGTGCCAGCCGGGGTGCCCGGTGTCGAGGTAGACCCGGGTGCCGCCCAGTGGTCCGAGGGTGTCGACGGCGTAGTTGACCTCGGTGTAGCGGGCGGCGGTCTTCGTGCCCTCGGCGTCGTCCTGGCCGCAGTCGGCGGGCAGCAGGGCGAGGGCGTCGGGTTCGAGGACGACGAGGGCCTCGGAGCGGCCGAGCCCGCGGGCGACGGCGTCGATCCAGGCGCGGTACTCGGCGGTGTTCGCGGCGCCGCCCGCCGAGTAGTTGGCACAGTCGCGGCCGGGGATGTTGTACAGCGCGAAGACGGGCGTGGAGCGGGAGCGTGCCGCGTCGCGCACGACGTCCCGGGTCATCCGCTCGACCTGGGCGGGGCTCTGGTCGCCGAACCAGACGGCCTGCGGGGTGGCCACCATGGCGGCGACGCCCGCGGCGTCCCGGAAGCGGCCCTGGCGGGCGAGGCCGACGACCTGACGCAGGGCGTCGGGGTTCGGCTCGGGCGTGTAGAGGTGGGCGCCGTGCCCGGCCGCGGTGGCCGGTGCGGCGGCGCCCGCGGGGGCCGGACAGGACAGCAGGGCGGCGAGTGCGGCGGACAGGACCGCTGTCGCGGTCGCGGCACGACTGAAGGGTCCTCGCACGGTTCACTCCTCGCTCGCAAGGGACACGGAGACTTGCTGGGAGCGCTCCCATCGAGCGTCGCGGCCCGTGGTGCGATGCGTCAAGTGCGGTGCACGGGGCGGCTGTCGCGGCAGCCGCCCCGTGCGTCCCGTGCGGACGAACAGAAGGGGTGAAACGTACGCGGATCAGGCGACGGAGCCGATCCGGCGCGGGGTGTCCGGCTCGTGGTGGATCGGAGTGTGGGCGCCCGTCAGGGAGACGCCGGTGCCGCCGCGGCGGGCCGCGACGATCTCGGAGGCGATCGAGACCGCCACCTCCTCCGGAGTGCGGGCGCCGAGGTCGAGGCCGATCGGCGAGCGCAGCCGCGCGAGTTCGAGTTCGGTGACGCCGACCTCGCGGAGCCGGTCGTTGCGCTCGAGGTGGGTGCGGCGCGAGCCCATCGCGCCGACGTAGGCGACGGGCAGCCGCAGCGCGAGGCGCAGCAGCGGCACGTCGAACTTGGCGTCGTGGGTGAGGACGCAGAGCACCGTGCGGCCGTCGACCTCCGTGCGCTCCAGGTAGCGGTGGGGCCACTCGACGACGATCTCGTCCGCGTCCGGGAAGCGGGCCGCCGTCGCGAAGACGGGGCGGGCGTCGCAGACGGTGACGTGGTAGCCGAGGAACCTGCCCATGCGCACCAGCGCGGACGCGAAGTCGATGGCGCCGAAGACGATCATGCGCGGGGGCGGGACCGAGGACTCCACGAGCAGGGTCAGCGGGGCCCCGCAGCGGGAGCCCTGTTCGCCGATCTCCAGGGTGGCGGTGCGGCCGGCGTCGAGGTGGGCGGCGGCCTCCGCGGCGACGGTCCGGTCGAGTTCGGGGTGGGCGCCGAAGCCGCCCTCGTGCGTGCCGTCCGGGTGGACGACCAGGGCCCGGCCCATCAGGTCGTCGGGTCCGGACACGATCCGTGCCACGGCCGCCGCCTCCCCCGCGGCGGCGGCCGTGAGCGCGGCCGTGATCACGCCGCGCACGTCCGCGTCCGCGGCACGTACCGGTGCGACGAGGATGTCGATGACGCCGCCGCAGGTCAGCCCCACGGCGAAGGCGTCGTCGTCGCTGTACCCGAAGCGTTCGAGGCGGGTGACCCCGTCCTCGAGCGCCTCCTGGCACAGCTCGTAGACCGCGCCCTCCACGCAGCCGCCGGAGACCGAGCCGATCGCGGTGCCCTCGCTGTCGACGGCGAGCGCCGCGCCCGGCTGCCGGGGCGCGCTGCCGCCGACGGCCACCACGGTGGCCACGGCGAAGTCGCGTCCCTGCTCGACCCACCGGCTGAGTTCTGCGGCGATGTCCAGCATGTCTCGGTCTCCTTAGCGGTTACGGGGATCGGGGTGACGGGCGTCAGTGGACGCCGAGCCAGCCCTCGATCGGGTTCAGGGCGAAGTACACGAGGAAGATCACCGTCAGGCCCCACATGAAGGCGCCGATCTCCCGGGCCTTGCCCTGGGCGATCTTGATGGCGACCCAGGAGATGACGCCCGCGGCGACACCGGTGGTGATGGTGTAGGTGAAGGGCATCAGGACCACGGTGAGGAACACCGGGATCGCGGTGGCGCGGTCGGCCCAGTCGACGTGGCGGGCGTTCATCATCATCATGGCGCCGATGACGACGAGCGCGGCGGACGCGACCTCCTGCGGGACGATCGCGGTGACGGGGGTGAAGAACAGGCAGGCGGCGAAGAAGAGGCCGGTGACGGCGGAGGCGAGACCCGTGCGGGCTCCCTCGCCGACGCCGGTCGCCGACTCGACGAAGACGGTCTGGCCGGAGCCGCCCGTCACGCCGCCGATGGCACCGCCCGCGCCGTCGATGAACAGCGCCTTGGACAGGCCCGGCATCCGGCCCTTGTCGTCGGCCAGGTTGGCCTCGGTGCCGACGCCGATGATGGTGGCCATCGCGTCGAAGAAGCCGGCGAGCACCAGGGTGAAGACGATCATGCCGACCGTCATGGCGCCGACCTCGCCCCAGCCGCCGAACTCGACCTTGCCGAAGAGCGAGAAGTCGGGCGTGGAGACGGCACTGCCGTGCAGTTCGGGGGCGCCGTTCGCCCACTGCTTGGGGTCGATCACGTCGAGCGCGTTGAGGATCATCGCGACGACCGTGCCGGTGATGATGCCGATCAGGATCGCGCCCGGGGTGTTGCGCGCCTGCAGCATGAAGATCAGGAGGAGCGTGCCCGCGAAGAGCAGCACGGGCCAGCCGGCGAGTTCGCCCGCGGGGCCGAGCGTGAGCGGGGTGGCCTTGCCGACCTGCACGAAGCCGGACTTGTAGAGGCCGATCAGGGCGATGAACAGGCCGATGCCCATGGTGATGCCGTGCTTGAGCGCGAGCGGGATCGCGTTCATGATCATCTCGCGCAGGCCGGTGACGACGAGCAGCATGATCACGACGCCGTACATCACGCACATGCCCATGGCCTGCGGCCAGGTCATCTCGGGCGCGACCTGCGAGGAGATCACACCGGAGACGGACAGGCCGGCGGCGAGCGCCAGCGGCACCTTGCCGACGAAGCCCATCAGGAGCGTGGTGAACGCGGCGGCGAAGGCGGTCGCGGTGATCAGGGCCTTCTGGCCCAGGGTGTCACCGGCGGCGTCCTTGCCGGACAGGATCAGCGGATTGAGCAGCAGGATGTACGCCATGGCCATGAAGGTCGTGACGCCGCCGCGCACTTCGCGCGCGACGGAGGATCCCCGCTCGGATATGTGGAAGTACCGGTCGAGCCAAGACCTGCCGGCGGGCTGGCGCGTACCCGCGCCCGCGTCGTCGGCGGCGGTCTTCGGCTCCACGGACTGCTGGGTCATGGTGCCTCGTTTCCCAAGGTTCATAGGGGCACCCGCGAAGCGCTCGGAGAGGCGCGGGTTTTGGGATGGCTGCACGACCCGGGGGACGGCCCGAGACGAGTGCGCTGATCTGAAGTGCTCCGGGCGGTGCGGGCGACGGAAGTGTGACGTTCCTGGGAGGCACACACCGCCCGGAGGGCGTGCGATGACGGTTACGCGGAAGCGGTGCCCGTCAGGTGCTCGGGCCGGACCGGGGTCCGGTCGAGCGCGAGCCCGGTCGCGTTCCGGATCGCCGCGAGGACGGCCGGGGTCGACGACAGGGTGGGGGCCTCACCGATGCCGCGCAGCCCGTACGGGGCGTGCTCGTCGGCGAGTTCGAGCACGTCGACCGGGATGGTCGGCGTGTCGAGGATGGTGGGGATCAGGTAGTCCGTGAAGGAGGGGTTCCTGACCTTGGCGGTCTTCGGGTCGACGATGATCTCCTCCATCACCGCGACACCGAGGCCCTGGGTGGTGCCGCCCTGGATCTGGCCGATCACGGACAGCGGGTTCAGCGCCTTGCCGACGTCCTGGGCGCAGGCCAGTTCGATGACCTTCACCAGGCCGAGCTCGGTGTCGACCTCGACGACGGCGCGGTGCGCGGCGAACGAGTACTGGACGTGCCCGTTGCCCTGGCCGGTGCGCAGGTCGAAGGCCTCGGTGGGGCGGTGGCGCCACTCCTCCTCCAGCTCGACGACCTCGTCCTCCAGGACGTCGACCAGGTCCGCGAGGACCTCGCCGCCGTCGGTGACGACCTTGCCGCCCTCCAGGAGGAGTTCGGCGGTCGCCCACGCCGGGTGGTACGTGCCGAGCTTGCGGCGGCCGATCTCCAGGACCTTCTCGCGCACGAGCTCGCAGGCGTTCTTGACGGCGCCGCCGGTCACGTACGTCTGGCGCGACGCGGACGTGGAGCCGGCCGAGCCGACCTGGGTGTCGGCCGGGTGGATGGTCACCTGCGTGACGCCCAGCTCGGTGCGGGCGATCTGCGCGTGGACGGTGACGCCGCCCTGGCCGACCTCGGCCATCGCCGTGTGCACGGTGGCGACGGGCTGGCCGTTGATGACCTCCATGCGCACCTTGGCGGTGGAGTAGTCGTCGAAGCCCTCGGAGAAGCCGACGTTCTTGATGCCGACCGCGTAGCCGACACCGCGTACGACGCCCTCGCCGTGCGTGGTGTTGGACAGGCCGCCGGGCAGCTGGCGCACGTCGGCGCCCTCGCTGGACTCCCACTGGCGCTCGAGCGGCAGCGGCATCGCCTTGATGCGGCGCAGCAGTTCGGCGACCGGGGCCGGCGAGTCGACGGGCTGGCCCGTCGGCATGATCGTGCCCTGCTCCATCGCGTTCAGCTGGCGGAACGCGACCCGGTCCATGCCCACCGCGTCGGCGAGCTTGTCCATCTGGGCCTCGTAGGCGAAGCACGCCTGGACCGCGCCGAAGCCGCGCATGGCGCCGCAGGGCGGGTTGTTGGAGTAGAGCGCGATGGCCTCGATGTCGACGTCGTCGATGACGTACGGGCCGACGGAGAGCGAGGAGGCGTTGCCGACGACCGCCGGGGAGGCGGACGCGTAGGCGCCGCCGTCCAGGACGATCTTGCACTTCATGTGCGTGAGCTTGCCGTCCTTGGTCGCGCCGTGCTCGTAGTAGAGCTTCGCCGGGTGGCGGTGGACGTGCCCGAAGAAGGACTCGAAGCGGTTGTAGACGATCTTGACGGGCTTGCCGGTGCGCAGGGCGAGCAGGCAGGCGTGGATCTGCATCGACAGGTCCTCGCGGCCGCCGAACGCGCCACCGACGCCGGAGAGCGTCATGCGCACCTTGTCCTCGGGCAGGCCGAGGACGGGGGCGATCTGCTGGAGGTCCGAGTGCAGCCACTGGGTGGCGACGTAGAGGTCGACACCGCCGTCCTCGGAGGGCACGGCGAGGCCGGACTCCGGGCCGAGGAAGGCCTGGTCCTGCATGCCGAACGTGTACTCGCCCTTGACGACGAAGTCGGCGCGCTCGGCGGCCGCGGCGGCGTCGCCGCGCACGATGGGCTGGCGGTGCACGATGTTCGGGTGCGGGACGTGCCCGGCGTGGTGGTCGTCGCGGCCCTCGTGGACGAGGATCGCGTCGGGCGCCGTCGCGGACGCCTCGTCGGTGATGACGGGCAGCTCGCGGTACTCGACCTTGATCTTGGCGGCCGCGCGGCGCGCGGTCTCCGGGTGGTCGGCGGCGACCAGGGCGACGGGCTCGCCGTGGTGGCGGACCTTGCCGTGCGCGAGCACGGGGGTGTCCTGGATCTCCAGGCCGTAGTTCTTCACGTCCGTCGGCAGGTCGTCGTACGTGAGGACGGCGTACACGCCGGGCGTGGCGAGGGCCTCACCGGTGTCGATGGAGAGGATCTCGGCGTGCGCGACGGTGGAGCGCAGGATCTGGCCCCACAGCATGTCCTCGTGCCACATGTCGGACGAGTACGCGAACTCGCCGGTGACCTTGAGGGTGCCGTCCGGGCGGAGCGTGGACTCGCCGATGCCGCCCTTGGTGTGCGATCCCTGCGTGACGTTCGCGGGAATGCCGGTGGTACGGGTGTCAGCCATGCCCTCAGACCTCCTCGGACTGGCGCGCGGCGGCGAGCCGGACCGCGTCCATGATCTTCTCGTAGCCCGTGCAGCGGCACAGGTTGCCGGAGAGCGCCTCGCGGATGTCCGCGTCGGAGGGGCTGGGGTTGCGCTCCAGCATCTCGTCGGCGGCGACCAGCAGGCCCGGGGTGCAGAAGCCGCACTGGACCGCGCCGGCGTCGATGAACGCCTGCTGGATCGGGGCCAGTTCGGCGCCCTCGCCGGTCTGCGAGTCGGTGCCCTTGGCGGACCAGCCCTGGGCCTCCTGGAGCGTGACGCCGTCCTGGCCGTGGGACCCGCAGGCGCGGTTGTTCGCGAACTCGGCGAGGCCCTCGACGGTGACGACCTCGCGGCCCTCGACCTGGCCGGCGGCGACGAGGCAGGAGCAGACGGGGACGCCGTCGAGGCGGACCGTGCAGGAACCGCACTCGCCCTGCTCGCAGGCGTTCTTGGAGCCGGGAAGGCCCATGCGCTCGCGCAGGACGTAGAGAAGGGACTCGCCCTCCCAGACGTCGTCGGCTTCCTGCTTGCGGCCGTTGACCGTGAAATTGACGCGCATTACGCGACACTCCCCTTCTCGATGGTGCTGCCGCCGGTGCCGCGGTAGGACTCCCAGGCCCAGGTGAGCGTGCGCCGGGCCATGATGCCGACCGCGTGCCGGCGGTACGAGGCGGTGCCGCGCACGTCGTCGATCGGGTTGCAGGCGGCGGAGCACAGGTCCGCGAACTGCTTGGCGACCGACGGGGTGATGATCTTGCCGTTGTCCCAGAAGCCGCCCTCGTCGAGCGCCGCGTTCAGGAACTGCTCGGCGTCCTTGGCGCGGATCGGGGTCGGAGCGGCGGAGCCGATGCCGGTGCGCACCGTGCGGGTCTCGGGGTGGACCGCGAGACCGAAGGCGCACACGGCGATCACCATCGCGTTGCGCGTGCCGACCTTCGAGTACTGCTGGGGACCGTCGGCCTTCGGCAGGTGCACGGCGCGGATCAGCTCGTCGGGGGCGAGCGCGTTGCGCTTCACGCCGGTGTAGAACGCGTCGATCGGGATGAGCCGCGAGCCGCGCACGGACTCGACCTCGACGTCGCCGCCGGAGGCGAGGAGCGCCGGGTGGGCGTCACCGGCGGGCGAGGCCGTGCCGAGGTTGCCGCCGACGCCGCCGCGGTTGCGGATCTGGGGCGAGGCGACGGTGTGCGAGGCGAGGGCCAGGCCCGGCAGCTCGGTCCGCAGGTTCTCCATGATCTTGGTGTACGGGACGGAGGCGCCGAGTCGGACGGTGCCCTGAGGTCCCTCGCCCACCTCCCACTCACCGAGCTCACCGATGCGGTTGAGGTCGAGGAGGTACTCGGGGCGGCGGTGGTCGAAGTTGATCTCGACCATCACATCGGTGCCACCCGCAATCGGCACGGCTGTGGGGTGCTCGGCCTTGGCGGCGAGCGCCTCCTCCCAGCTGGCGGGGCGAAGGAAGTCCATGAGTGGCTCTCTTCTGGGTCTCGTTCGTGGATCGTGCGGTGCGTGGATCGTGTGCGCTGCGTTCGAGCCACGGGATGTGCGGATCGCTGGGGCTCGTTCATGTGCTGTTCACGTGGAGTGGGCCCAGTACACCGCCGTGTGCTCCGCCAGGGTCAGTCACGGAAACCATGAAGGAGTTGGCTGACCACGACAGGTGTCTTGTAGATTCGTATGAACGGAGCACATCAGTAACCCCTCCGACTTCCTCCGGACACCGTGAGCACACGCTGGCCGACCCCGGGAAGGCATCACTTCGAGACAGATCGGCGGCGAGACCACATGCGGCTGCGCGCATTGCTGGACACGGACGCGCTGGGCCTCAGGCTCCTCGGCGGCGAGGAGGAGCTCGACCGCTCCGTCCGCGGCGTGATGACCACGGACCTGCGCGATCCGAGCCGCTATCTGTCGGGGGGCGAGCTGGTGCTCACGGGCCTGGCCTGGCGCCGCGGCCCCGACGACTCCGAGGCCTTCGTCCGCCTCCTCCAGTCCTCCGGGGTGGTCGCCCTGGCGGCGGGCGAGGCCGAGCTCGGCGCCGTGCCCGATGACCTGGTGCAGGCCTGCGCGCGGCACCGGCTCCCGCTCTTCGCGGTCAACGAGTCGGTGGCGTTCGCGACGATCACCGAGCACGTCGTGCGGCAGGTCTCCGGCGAGCGCGCGGGGGACCTCGCGGCCGTCGTGGACCGGCACCGCCGGCTCATGACCTCCGGCCCGGCGGGCGGCGGCCCGGACGTGGTCCTCGACCTGCTCGGCAGCGACCTGGACCTGCGGGCCTGGGTGCTCTCCCCCGCCGGACGCGCCATCGCGGGCTCCAGCGCGGCCGGCCCCGAGCTGCCCGCCGGGGTGTGCGCGCGGCTCGCCGCCGAGCACCTCTCGGCCACCCGGGCGGGCCGCCGGGCGCCGCACCGGGTCAGCGTCGGCGGGGCGACGTACTCGCTGTTCCCGATCGGCGCGGGCCGGGGCGCGGCCGCACCCGCCGCCTCCCGTGACGTGCGCGCGACGGTGCTCTCGGACTGGCTGCTCGCCGTCGAGGCGGACGCGGGCGACTGGCCCGAGGAGCGGCTCGATCTGCTCCAGGGCGTCACCCAGCTGATCTCCGTCGAGCGCGACCGGCGGGACGCGGCGCGCACCGTGCGCCGCCGCCTCGCCCAGGAGGTCCTCGAGCTGGTGCAGACGGGCGCGGCCCCGGCCGAGATCGCGGCGCGGCTGCGGGTGGCCGCGCCGGTGCTGCTGCCCGGGCTCGGTACGGCGCCGCACTGGCAGGTCGTCGTGGCCCGCGTCGAGTGGCAGGACGCCGACATCGAGGGCGGGCCGGTGGCCCAGTCGCTGCTCGAGGAGATCCTCGTCGACCCGCTGTCCTCGGGCCCTGAGCCCTCCGACCGGATCGCCGTCGCGCACACCGGCGACGAGGCGATCGCGCTGGTGCCGCTGCCCGCGGTGCCCGCCGAGCCCGACGGTGCGGCCGATCAGGGCCTGATCGCGGACGCGCTGCTCACGGCCGTACGGGACCCGCTGGCGGC
>NZ_WWIA01000643.1 GCF_009870065.1 Streptomyces sp. SID5785
TGGGGTCAACGTGCTCGTCCACCCCGAGTGCAAGCACGAGGTCGTCGCCGCGGCCGACCAGGTCGGGTCGACGGAGTACATCATCAAGGCGCTGGAGGCGGCTCCGGCCGGGTCCAAGTGGGCCATCGGCACCGAGCTGAACCTCGTGCGGCGGCTGGCCGAGCGGTTCGCCCCGGAGGGCAAGGAGATCGTCTTCCTCGACAAGACGGTCTGCTTCTGCTCGACGATGAACCGGATCGACCTGCCGCACCTGGTGTGGACGCTGGAGTCCCTCGCGGAGGGGCGGCTGGTCAACCGGATCGAGGTCGACCGGGAGACGGAGCGGTTCGCGAAGCTGGCGCTGGAGCGGATGCTGGCACTGCCGTAGCCCTGTGCCGGGCGCGCGGTCGCGTCCGCGGTTCAGTGGCATGTGCCGGTCCGGTGGGGGCTGGTCGCGCAGTTCCCCGCGCCCCTGAGGTGCGCACTGCGTGCGCGACCTCATAGATGAAATGCGGCGCGCAGCGCCTGCGTTTCAGGGGCGCGGGGAACTGCGCGACCGGCCCCCACCGGGGCGAGCGTCACACGTGAGAGGCTCGCCCCGGCGGTGGGCGTCAGGCCTTCGCCGGTTCCGGCTCAGGGTCGGACTCGGAGTCGGAGTCGGAGTCGGACTCGGCGGACGCCTGCCCCGGCACCGGCACCCCCCGCTTCGCGGCCCGCTTCTTCGCCCGTCGCTCCTTGCGGAGCTCCAGGATCGCGTAGAGCGTCGGCACCAGCAGCAGCGTCAGCAGCGTCGACGTGATCAGACCGCCGATCACGACCACCGCGAGCGGCTGCGCGATGAACCCGCCCTCGCCGGTGACGCCGAGCGCCATCGGGAGCAGGGCGAAGATCGTCGCGAGGGCCGTCATCAGGATCGGGCGCAGTCGGTGTCGGCCGCCCTCGACGACCGCCTCGACCACGCCGAGCCCCTGGGCCCGGTACTGGTTGATCAGGTCGATCAGCACGATCGCGTTGGTGACGACGATGCCGATGAGCATCAGCATGCCGATCATCGCCGGGACGCCCATCGGCGTCCCCGTGGCGACGAGCAGACCGATCGCACCGGTCGCCGCGAACGGGATGGACACCAGCAGGATCAGCGGCTGGGCCAGCGAGCGGAACGTCGCGACCAGGAGCATGAAGACGATCGCGATCGCCGCGAGCATCGCCAGGCCCAGGTTCTTGAACGCGTCGTCCTGGTCGGCGCTGACACCGCCGATCGTGGCGGTCGCCCCGGCCGGCAGGTCCAGCTTGTCGATCTTCGACTGGAGGTCGGCGGAGACCGCGCCCGTGTTGTCACCGGTCGGCTTGGCCGTGATCGTGGCGGCGCGGGCGCCGTCGATCCGGGTCATGGAGACCGGCCCGTCGACCAGCTTCACCGTGGCGATGTCACCGAGCGTCAGACCCCGCGGACCCATGGGGAGCTTCTTGAGCTCGGCCATGGTCGTGGCCGGCTTCGCCGACTTCACGACGACGTCGCGCTCGGTGTCGTCGAGGATCGCCTTGCCGCTGGTGGTGCCGCGCACGGCCTGTGCGACGGCGGCGCCGAGCGTCGTGTCGTTGAACCCGGCAGCCGCGGCCTTGGAGTTGGCCTTGACCGAGATCCGCGGGACGGACTGCGACAGGTCGCTGGTCACGTCCGTGACGTCGTCGAGCGAGGCGACGGACGTGCGGACCTGCTCGGCCGCCTTGTCGAGGACGGAGCCGTCGGCGGCCTTCACGACCACGCTCAGGTCCTGGCTGCCGAAACCGTCACCGGCCGAGATGGTCGTCGTCCCGACGCCGGACAGCTTGCCGAGCTCGCGCTCGATGCGGTCCTGGGTGTCCTCGTAGGACGCCTTGTCCTTGAGCGTGATCTGGTACGAGGCCTGGTTGGTGTCCGTGCTGCCGCCGAAGGCCGCCATGAAGCCGGAGGAGCCGACGGTGACCTGGTAGTCCTTGATCTCGTCGATGCCCTGGAGCACCTTCTCGATCTTCTGCGCGGACGCGTCGGTCGCCGCGAGGCTCGTGCCCGGCTTCAACTCCTGCTTGACGGACAGGACTTCCTGCTCGCCCTGGTCGAAGAAGTTGGTCTTCAGGAGCGGGGCCATGCCGAAGGTGCCGACGAGGATCACGATCGCGAGCACCACGCTGGTGAGGCGGCGGCGGGTCGCGAAGCGCAGCACGGGCACGTAGATGCGCTGGAGCCGGGAGCGGTTCTCCTTCTCCTCGGCCTTGCGGCGGGCCTCCTCCGGGTCGATGCCCCGGATCGCCTTCGGGGCGCGCAGGAACCAGTAGGAGAGCACCGGGACGACGGTCAGCGAGACCAGCAGGGACGCGAGCAGCGCCGCCGTGACGGTCAGCGAGAACGAGCCGAAGAGCTCGCCCACCATGCCGCCGACGAGGCCGATCGGCAGGAACACGGCGACCGTGGTGAGGGTCGAGGAGGTGACCGCGCCCGCGACCTCGCGGACCGCGGTGAGGATGGCCTCCTTGCGCTCCTCGCCGTAGCCGAGGTGCCGTTTGATGTTCTCCAGGACGACGATGGAGTCGTCGACGACGCGGCCGATCGCGATGGTCAGCGCGCCGAGCGTGAGCATGTTCAGCGACAGGTCGCGCGTCCACAGGACGATGAGCGCGAGCACCACCGACAGCGGGATGGAGACCGCGGTGACGAGGGTGGAGCGCAGCGACGCGAGGAAGACCAGGATCACGATGACGGCGAAGAGGAGGCCGAGCGCGCCCTCCGTGGTCAGCCCGGAGATGGACTTCGAGACGGCCGGGCCCTGGTCGCTGACGACGGTGAGCTTCGCGGCGGAGCCGAGGTCCTGACGCAGGTCGGGCAGCTTGTCCTTGACCGCGTCGGAGATGGCGACCGCGGAGCCGTCGTGGTCCATGGTCACCATGACCGCGAGGCTGGGACGGCCGTCGGTGCGGGTGATGGAGTCGGCCGCGGAGGGCTGCTGCTTCACGGTGGCGATGTCACCGAGGCGCACGGGCTTCTTGACGCCCTCGCCGGTGATCATCAGGTCCTCGATCTGGCGCAGCGACGTGAAGCCGCCGCCGACCTGGACCGTGCGGTTCTTGCCGCCCTCGTCGAAGGAGCCCGCGGGCAGGGTGGCGCCGCCGGCCTGGAGGGACTGGCTCAGCGCCATCGCGTTGACGCCGGCCGCGGCCATCTTGCGGTCGTCGGGCGTGACGTTCACCTGGAGGTCGCGGACGCCGTCGACGGTGACCTGGGAGACGCCGTCGATGTCCTTGAGGGACGGCACGACGGTCTTGTCCAGCTGGTCGGCGAGCGCCTGCTGGTCCTTGTCGGAGGTGACGGCGAGGACCACGGTCGGGATGTCGTCCGTGGAGCCGGCGACGACCTGCGGGTCGACGTCGTCGGGCAGTTGGGCGCGGGCCCGGTTCACGGCCTGCTGGACGTCGGCGACGATCTGCTTGGAGCCGTTGCCGAAGTCGAACTGGGCCATGAGGACCGCGTTGCCCTCGCTGGCGGTCGCGGTGATGCCGGTGACGCCGTCCACGGCGTCGATGGAGTTCTCGAGCGGCTCGACGACCTGCTTCTCGACCACGTCCGGGGACGCGCCCTGATAGGGAGCCAGGACGGAGACCATCGGCAGTTCGATGGAGGGCAGCAGCTGCTGCTTGAGCTGGGGGATCGCGATCGCGCCGAAGACGATCGCGATGATCGACATCAGGCCGATCAGGGCGCGTTGAGCGAGGCTGAATCTCGACAGCCAGGACATGGTCTGGGTCTCCGGAGACGTGGGACGACGAGCGGATGACGGACCGTCGGCTCACGCGAGCAGAAAGGTCCGCCTACACCCTCAGCCATGAGGAGGGCGGGATTCGTCGCTCCCAGGTCCCGTTCTCACGCTCCGCATACTGCGGGCGTAGTACGTACGGGCCCCGGCTCACTCCACCCTCGGACGGACCAGGCCCGATTCGTACGCGATGACGACGAGCTGGGCGCGGTCGCGGGCTCCGCACTTGGCCATCGCCCGGTTCACATGCGTCTTGACGGTGAGCGGGCTGACCTCGAGGCGCTCGGCGATCTCGTCGTTGGAATGGCCGCCCGCGACCAGGACGAGGACCTCGCGCTCGCGGCCGGTGAGCGCGGCGAGCCGCTCGGCGTGCGCGCCGCCGGAGCGGCCGTCGTCGTCGAGGCCGTCGCCCTGCGCGAGGAACTTGGCGATGAGGCCCTTGGTGGCGGCCGGTGACAGGAGGGCGTCGCCGGCGGCGGCGACACGGACGGCGCCGAGCAGTTCCTCGGGCTCGGCGCCCTTGCCGAGGAAGCCGGAGGCGCCCGCGCGCAGCGACTGCACGACGTACTCGTCGACCTCGAAGGTCGTCAGCATCACGACGCGGACCTGGGCGAGGGCGGGGTCGGCGCTGATGGCGCGGGTCGCGGCGAGGCCGTCGGTGCCGGGCATCCGGATGTCCATGAGGACGACGTCGGGCAGGTGCTCCTTGGCAAGGGCGACGGCCTCGGCGCCGTCGGAGGCCTCGCCGACGACCTCCATGTCGGCCTCGGAGTCGACGAGGACGCGGAAGGCGCTGCGCAGCAGTGCCTGGTCGTCGGCGAGCAGAACCCGGATCGTCATGCGCCGGTATCCCCTGACGTGGTGGGCGGAACGGAGGTGGAGGCGAAGCAGCCCCGGATGCCGGCCGGGGGCTCGGCGGTGCGGGGGTCGACGGGAAGGATCGCATGGACGCGGAAGCCGCCGCCGTAGCGCGGTCCGGCGCTGAGGGTGCCGCCGAGCGCGCCGACGCGCTCGCGCATGCCGAGCAGGCCGTGGCCGCTGCCGCCCTCCTCGGGGGCGGGGCGGCCGGGCACCGCCTCGGGTCCGTTGTCGAGGACGGTGATCTCCATGTCGGGTCCGACGCGCACGACGCTGACCTCGGCGCGGGCGTCGGGGCCCGCGTGCTTGCGGACGTTGGTGAGGGCTTCCTGCACGACCCGGTACGCGGCGAGGTCGACGGCGGCGGGCAGGGCGGGGGCGTCCTCGGCGCGGGCCACCTCGACGGGCAGGCCCGCGTTGCGGAAGGTGCCGACGAGGTCGTCGAGGCGGTCGAGGCCGGGGGCCGGCTCGGTGGGGGCCTCGGGGTCCCCGGACTGGCGCAGCAGGCCGACGGTGGCGCGGAGTTCGTCGAGGGCGGAGCGGCTGGCCTCGCGCACGTGCCCGAGGGCCTCCTTGGCCTGGTCGGGCCGCTTGTCCATGACGTGGGAGGCGACGCCGGCCTGGACGTTGACGAGCGCGATGTGGTGGGCGACGACGTCGTGCAGGTCGCGGGCGATGCGCAGCCGTTCCTCGGCGACCCGGCGCCGGGCCTCCTCCTCGCGGGTGCGCTCGGCCCGTTCGGCCCGCTCGCGGATGGCGGCGATGAAGGCGCGCCGGGAGCGGACGGCGTCGCCCGCGGCGGCGGCCATGCCGGTCCAGGCGAAGATGCCGAGGTTCTCCTGCGCGTACCAGGGCAGCGGGCCGGCGAACATCGCGAGGCAGGTGAGGACCGCCATCGTGGCGAAGCCGACCCGCCAGGTGGTGGGCCGGTCGGTCCGGGCGGCCACGGTGTAGAGGGCGACGACGGTCGACATGACGACGGGGGCGCGCGGGTCACCGGTGACGAGTTCGACGCCGGAGACGGTGGCGGTCGCCGCGAGGACGTACAGCGGCGAGACGCGGCGGAAGACGAGGGCCGCGGCGCCGAGCACCATGAGCACGAGGCTGAGGGTCTCGGGGGTGCGGGCGCCCCACGCGTAGGTGCCGCCGGCGCCCTTGGGGTCGACGAAGGAGCCGGCCACCATCGCGAGCAGGACGCCGAGGGCGACGATCGCGTCCAGGGCCAGGGGGTGGGTCCTGGCCCACCGTACGAGCGGAGTCACCGGCGTCAGCGTATCCGCCCGGCCTTGTCCCGGTCAGCCCGGGATGAGGCCGTCGTCGGAGAGCATCTGCCGGACCTCGTCCAGCGACGCGTCGGGCGCCGGAAGGATCAGTTCGGAGGGCTCCAGGGCGTCGTCCGGCAGCGGTGTGCCGAGCCGCCGGACGGCGTCGAGGAGAGCGGCCAGCGTCCGCCGGAAGCCCGCCTCGTCACCGCTCTCCATCTCCGTGAGGAGTTCGTCGTCGAGCTTGTTGAGCTCGGTGAGGTGGTCGTCGGCCAACCTCACCTGCCCCTCCCCCATGATCCGTACGATCATGACGAGCGCCCTCCTCGTAGGCGAACCGCGGTCTACTGCTTGTCGAAGCGCGGGGTGTCCTGCGGCTGCTGCCCCTGCTGGCCCTGGCCCTGGCCGCCCTCGATCGCCTGCTGGGACGAGGACGAGCCGCCGGCCAGCTCGGCCTTCATGCGCTGCAGCTCCAGCTCTACATCCGTACCACCGGAGAGCCGGTCCAGCTCGCTCTGGATGTCGTCCTTGGCGAGCCCGGAGGGGTCGTCGAGGGCGCCGGAGGCGAGCAGCTCGTCGATGGCGCCGGCCCGCGCCTGGAGCTGGGCCGTCTTGTCCTCGGCCCGCTGGATGGCCAGGCCGACGTCGCCCATCTCCTCGGAGATGCCGGAGAACGCCTCGCCGATCCGGGTCTGCGCCTGGGCCGCCGTGTAGGTGGCCTTGATGGTCTCCTTCTTGGTGCGGAAGGCGTCCACCTTGGCCTGGAGGCGCTGGGCCGCGAGGGTGAGCTTCTCCTCCTCGCCCTGCAGCGTCTGGTGCTGCGTCTCCAGGTCGGTGACCTGCTGCTGGAGCGCGGCGCGGCGGGAGAGCGCCTCGCGGGCGAGGTCCTCACGGCCGAGCGCGAGCGCCTTGCGGCCCTGGTCCTCGAGCTTGGAGGACTGGGACTGCAGCTGATTGAGCTGGAGCTCCAGGCGCTTGCGGCTCGTCGCGACGTCGGCGACGCCGCGGCGCACCTTCTGCAGCAGCTCCAGCTGCTTCTGATACGAGTAATCGAGGGTCTCGCGAGGGTCCTCGGCCCGGTCAAGGGCCTTGTTCGCCTTCGCGCGGAAGATCATCCCCATACGCTTCATGACACCGCTCATGGGCTTCGCGCGCCCCCTTCTGACAGATACGACCGGCCGTCCAGCTCCAGCACTGCGACACAACCCACAGTACGGGTCCTGCATCTATTACCGCACTGTTCAGGTGCGGATGCGCTCATCCCCGAGGACGACTGCGTCCTCTCCGGGGTCCCGCGCAGGGAGTAGGTGGCCCCGTCTCCCCCTCAGGGTCACGTGCCCTGTCAGGTTCTATGGACACAGGGTGTTGCCGGATCGTTCCCCATGGCCCTGTGGTCCATGCACGTCCAGCACGTACCCTTGGGTTTTGTGTTCCGTAGCCGATCCAAGGACGACAAGGCGCCGGCCGGCAAGGCCCCGGTGACCGCCTCCGACGCGTCCAAGCAGACCCGAGACCCGCAGGCGCCCAAGGGCCGCCCCACGCCCAAGCGCAGCGAGGCCCAGTCGCAGCGCCGCAGCGTGGCCAACACGAAGATGTCGCCGAAGGAGGCCCGAGCCCGTTCGCGCGAGGAGCGCCGCACCGCGATGGAGCGCCAGCGTTCCGCCCTGGCGAGCGGGGACGAGCGCTATCTGCCCGCCCGTGACAAGGGCCCGGTGCGCAAGTACGCCCGCGACTTCGTCGACTCCCGCTTCAGCGTCGCCGAGTGGTTCCTGCCGATGGCCGTGGTCATCCTCGTCCTGAGCATGGTCCGGGTGGGCTCGCTGCAGAACATCGCGCTGCTGCTGTGGCTCTTCGTGATCGTCGCGATCGTGATCGACTCGGTGCTCACCGGAATCCGCCTGAAGAAACAGCTGGCGGCGAAGTTCCCGGACCAGCCGCGCAAGGGCGCCGTGGCCTACGCGCTCATGCGCACGCTCCAGATGAAGCGGCTGCGCCTGCCGAAGCCCCAGGTCAAGCGCGGGGAGCGGCCCTGAGCACCGAGGCCTTCGCCGGTGACGCGCCGGGGGCCTGGCTGGAGAAGCTGGGCGGCCTGCGCAACGTCGTCCGGCAGGAACTGGTGGCCCGGCAGCTCGACGAGCAGATAGCCGGGCGCTTCCCCGTCGGGCAGCGGCTGCGGGTGCTCGACGTGGGCATGGGCCAGGGCACGCAGGCGCTGCGGCTGGCCCGCGCCGGTCACCAGGTGACCGGTGTCGAGCAGGACGCCCGGATGGTGGCGGCCGCGCGGCAGGCGCTCGCGGCCGAGCCGGAGGGGGTGCGCGCGCGGGTGCGGCTGATCGAGGGCGACGGCCGCGACACCGGGGTGCATTTCCTGCCGGGCAGCTTCGACGTCGTGCTCTGTCACGGCGTGCTGATGTACGTGGAGGACCCGGACGCGCTGCTCGCGGGTCTGGCCCGGATGCTGGCCCCGGGCGGCCTGCTGTCGCTCCTCGTGCGCAACGCGGACGGTCTCGCGATGCGCCCGGGCCTGGCCGGTGACTGGGTCGGCGCGCTCGGCGCCTTCGACTCGACGCAGTACACGAACCGGCTTGGGCTGGACGTGCGGGCCGACCGGCTCGGCACCCTGACCGCGACGCTCGCCGGGATCGGGGCCCCGCTGCACGCCTGGTACGGCGTGCGGGTCTTCACCGACCAGGCCGCGGACGCGGCGGCGGTGCCCGAGCGCGGGGAGCTGCAGACGCTGCTTGCCGCGGAGGAGCGGGCCGGCCGCACGGAGCCGTACCGGCGGGTGGCGGCGCTGCTGCACCTGTGCGGGGTGCGGGGCTAGGGCCTGTCCGGCGGCTCGTTCGGCGGTGCAGGGCGCGCGGCGCACCCGTACGAACGTGACAATCCGGGCATGGATGTCTTTCGTGCGCGCCGTGGGCGCCTCGCTCTGCCGCTGTCCGGTGTGCTGTGCGCCGGAGTGCTCCTGTCCGGCTGCTCGGACTCAGGGTCCCCGGACGCGTCCGCGCGTCCGACGACGCAGGCCGCCGCGCGGGCCGCGCAGAAGGCCGACAGCCTCCAGGACGACTACGTGCGGGTGATCAGACAGGTCCTGCCGTCGGTCGTGCAGATCCAGGCGTCGTCGGACCTCGGCTCCGGGATCGTCTACGACGACAAGGGCCACATCGTGACGAACGCGCACGTGGTGGGCGACGAGAAGACGTTCAAGGTCACGACGGCGAACAGCAACGACGAGCTGACCGCGAAGCTCGTGTACTCCTACCCCGAGCAGGATCTCGCCGTCATCCAGCTGGACAGGGCGCCGGACGGGCTGAAGGCCGCGAAGTTCACCGACTCGTCCAAGGTCGAGGTCGGGCAGATCACGCTGGCGATGGGCTCGCCCCTCGGCCTGTCCTCGAGCGTCACGCAGGGCATCGTGTCGGCGACCGGGCGGACCGTCAGCGAGGGCCGCTCCGGCGGCGGCACGGGCGCCACGATCGGGAACATGGTGCAGACGTCGGCGGCGATCAATCCGGGCAACAGCGGCGGCGCCCTGGTGAACCTCGACGGGGAGGTCGTCGGCATCCCGACCCTCGCGGCGACCGACCCGGGCATCGGGGGCGGTTCGGCGCCGGGCATCGGGTTCGCGATCCCGTCGTCGATGGTCACGACCGTCGCCGACCAGGTGATCGAGGACGGCAAGGTCACGGACTCGGGACGGGCGGCGCTCGGCATCACGGGCCGCTCGGTGCTCGACGACGGCTACCGGCCCGCCGGGGTCGCGGTGGTGTCGGTGACGGAGCAGGGCGGCGCGAAGAAGGCCGGGATCCGGGCCGGGGACATCATCGTCCGGTTCGGCGACACCGACGTGACGACGATGCAGTCGCTGTCGGAGGCCCTGGCGGCCGAGAAGCCCGGGGACGAGGTCGCGGTGACCTATCTGCGCGACGGCGCCGAGAAGAAGGCGACGATCACGCTCGGCGAGATGTGAGGTCCCGGCGGACGGACGCCCCCGGGGAGGGGTGTGCCGGGTGCGGGCGGCGCACCCGGCAGCGGCGGCTCAGCCCTCCGCGGAGACGTCCTCGGCGTGCAGGCTCATCGGGCCGTAGATCTCGGCGCCGTCCTCGTAGAGGCGGACCTGGTCGGCGCCGCCCTCGGCGAGCTCCTTCCAGTACTCGCCGACCCAGGACTCGGCGTCCCCCTGCGTCGTGAACTCCTCGGGCTCCACCGCCGGGGACACCTCGGTCCCGTCGGACTTCTCGAACCGCCACGTCCATGCCGCCATGCCAGCCTCCCGGTACCGATGTCCGATGCGTCGTGCGTCGTGCGTCGTGCGTCGTAGGTGTCCTGCGGACGTCCTGCGACGTCCTGGAAGACTAGCCGGGCGCGCGTGGTCGGCGAGGGCGCGGGAGGATCTTGGCGTGGAACTCACTCTGCTCGGCACCGGCGCCCCCGCGGGGCTGCCCCGCCCCGACTGCCCCTGCGCGGCCTGCGCGGCCGCGCTCGGCCCGGACGCGCGGGCCGCGACCGCCCTCCTGGTCGACGGCACGCTGCTGCTCGACCTGACGCCCGGCGCCGCGTTCGCCGCGGCCCGTGCCGGGCACAGCCTCGGCGGGGTCCGGCAGGTGCTGCTCTCGCATCCGCACGACGGGCCCGCCGTCGAGGTGCCGGCCGGGCTGCCGCAGCCGGGGCGGGTGCCGGACGGGCGGGAGCTGGCGCTGCTCACCGGACACCGGGTGCGGGCGCTGGCGCTGGACGCTCCGGGCACCGGGTACGAGGTGGTCGGGCCGGACGGGGAGCGCCTGCTGTACCTGCCGCCGGGCACCGCGCCCGCCGGTCTCGAGCAGCCGCGCGCCCCGTACGACACGGTGGCCGCCGACGTCAGCGGGCGGCCCGACGCGCTGGCCCGGCTGCGGTCGTCCGGGGCGATCGGCCCCACGACCGACGTGCTCGCCGTCCATCTGGACCACGACGTGCCGCCGGGTGCCGAGCGCGCGCGGCGGCTCGCGGCGGCGGGGGCACGGGCCGTGCCCGACGGCACGACGCTGACGGTCGGCGCGTACGGGCAGGTGCCGGACGTGCCGCGCCGGACGCTCGTGCTGGGCGGCGCCCGCTCCGGCAAGTCGGTCGAGGCGGAGCGGCGCCTCGAGGCCTTCCCCGACGTGCTGTACGTCGCGACGGGCGGCACCCGGGGCGGGGACTCCGAGTGGGCCCAGCGGGTCGCGGTGCACCGCGAGCGCCGGCCCGGCTCCTGGCGCACCGCCGAGACCTGCGACCTGGTCCCCCTGCTCACGGACCCGCAGGACGCGGCGCCGCTGCTGATCGACTGCCTGTCGCTGTGGCTGACCTACGCGATGGACGAGGCGGGGGCCTGGGACGACGCGGAGTGGGCGAGCGGGGGCGAGAAGGTGCTGCGCGGGCGGGTGGCGGAGCTGGTGGCTGCGGTGCGGGGGGCTCGGCGGACCGTGGTCGCCGTGTCCAACGAGGTGGGGTCCGGGATCGTGCCGGCGACGGCGTCGGGGCGGCGGTACCGGGATGAGCTGGGGCGGTTGAACGCGGCGTTCGCGGGTGAGTGCGAGCACGTGCTGCTGGTCGTCGCGGGCCAGGCCCTCGCCCTGCGGGGCTGAGCGGGTTCGTCGCCGGGTGCGCGTTGGTGGTGGGCTGGTCGCGCAGTTCCCCGCGCCCCTGAAATGCAGGCGCTGCGCGCCGCATTTCCCCGATGGAGGTAGCGGACGAAGTCCGCACCTCCAGGGGCGCGGGGAACTGCGCGACCAGCCCCCACCGGGGCGCACCCGGCGACGAACCCGTTCAGCCCCGACGGGCCAGGGTTCGGTAGACCCCGCCCCACCGCACCCCCCGCTCGACCCGGAGCACCACGAACCCGGCCCCGCGAAGCCCCCCGGGCGGCGGCCCCGCCGACTCGAGCAGCAGCAACCCCCCACCCCGCAGCACCTCCCGCGCCGCCTCCAGCTCGCCGCGCACCTCCGCCACCCCCCGCTCCGGACGCCGCTCCGGACACCGCAGCATGCTCACCGCGTCGTACCGTCCCGCGAGCCGCCCGGCCAGCTCGGGCAGCGACCCCTCGTACGCCTCGTCGACCCGCCCGGTCCGCCGCGCCCGCTCGAGCTCCGCCCCGGTGCCGGTCCCGTCGAACGCCGTGTAGCGCAGCTCCTCGCGGGCGGCGCCGGGGAACGCCCCGTCCCCCGTGCCGACGTCGAGCCAGGCCTCGGGCTCGATGTACTGGGCCACGGCCCGCACCCGGGCCCGCACCCGGTACCGCTCGGGGAGTCGGTCTTCCAGCATCTGGGCCGCAGTACGACAATCCAACACAAAGCGGAACGTAAGGGATCTTGATCCGCAGTGCAACGACACCGGGGCTCCGGGTGCGTCGCCCCGGGCCTCCGGCCGGGTCCGAGGCGCTGGGGGCGCACCGGCGCGGGGCCGGTACTGTTCGGCGAATGAGCGCGCTGAATCTCGACGACTTCACCGATCTGATCGAGCGCCCGGACGGCGGGACCCGCCGTGACGCCGAGGAGCGCCGGGCGCGACAGGCCGTGCCGCCGGGTGCGCTCGGCCGTCTCGACGAGCTGGCCGAGTGGCTGGCGGCCGCCCAGGGCGCCGTGCCCGTGCGGCCGGTGGCACGGCCGCGCGTGGTCGTGTTCGCGGGCGACCACGGGGTCGCCGGGCTCGAGGTGTCGAAGCGTCCCGCGGGCGGCGCCGCGGAGCTGGTGCGCGAGGTCGTCGAGGGCGCGTCCACCGGTGCGGTCCTGGCCCGCCGGCTCGGCGTGGGCGTGCGGGTCGTCGACCTGTCTCTGGACTGCGACCCGGAGTCGCTGCCCCAGACCGTCGAGAGCCGCCGGGTGCGGCGCGGCTCGGGCCGGATCGACATCGAGGACGCCCTGACCGCCGAGGAGGCCGAGGCCGCGTTCCGTGCGGGCATGGCGGTCGCCGACGAGGAGGCCGACGCGGGGACGGACCTGGTGGTGCTCGGCGACGTGAGCGTCGGCGGCACCACGGCGGCGGCCACGCTCATCGCCGCGCTGTGCGGCACGGACGCCTCGGTCGTGACGGGCCGCGGCGGCGACCCGATCGACGACCTCGCCTGGATGCGCAAGTGCGCGGCCGTGCGCGACGCGCTGCGCCGGGCCCGCCCGGTCCTCGGCGACCAGCTGCAGCTGCTCGCGACGGTGGGCGGCGCGGACCTGGCCGCGGCGACCGGTTTCCTGCTGCAGTGCGCGGTGCGCCGTACGCCGGTGATCCTGGACGGCGTCGTCTCGGCGGCCTGCGCGCTGGTCGGCCAGCGGGTCGCGTTCCGGGCGCCGGACTGGTGGCTGGCCGGGCACGCGAGCGGTGAGCCGGCCCAGGCGAAGGCGCTCGACCGGATGGCGATGGAGCCGCTGGTGGACCAGGGCGTGCGGTTGGGCGGCGGCAGCGGCGGTCTGCTGGCGCTGCCGCTCGTGCAGGCGGCCGCGGCCCTGTCCGCCGAACTCCCGGAGGCGGCCGAGGAGCAGTAGTCGCCTCGGGACGGAGTCGCTGAGCCGAGTGGACAAATGGGCGCAATATGCTCGCCCGCATGGAAGTCGCCGCCACCACAAGCACACCGGCCTCGCGCCGCGCCGCGGAGTTCACCGTCTGGTACCTGCGGATCGTCACGTTCATCAATCTGCTGAGCGCCGTGTGGGTGTCGTTCGGCCAGGACCTGCGGCGGCACAACTCGGAGAACTACTTCACGCCGTACCTGCTCGCCGCGGGGTTCTCCTCGGCGCTCGTGACCGCGTTCCTCGCCATCACGATGCGGCGGCGCAAACGGGCCGCGTGGATCCTCAACCTCGTGCTGTGCAGCCTGTTCTTCGTGCTGTTCGCCCTCGTGATGTTCTTCCCCGAGGTGCGCGGGCACGCCCAGAACTGGATCTCGCTCGTCCTGACCGCCGGCTTCCTGGCCGCGCTGCTCGTCGGCCGCCGGGAGTTCTACGCGATCGGCGACCGGTCCAACGCGCGGCTCGCCGCGCTCGTCGCCGTGGGGGGACTGCTCGTCACCTCGCTCTTCGCGACGTTCCTCGTCACGGTCACCAACCACGCGCACGACGAGCACCGTTCGACGTTCCTCGAGCGCTGGCGCTACGGCACCCTGCGGATGCTCTCGGTCGCCTCCAACGACGCGCACTACCCCGGGATCTCCACCCCCAACTGGGTCAACGTCGTCATCAACATCCTGTCCACGGCCCTGCTGATCGCTGTCGTCTACGCCGCGTTCCGCTCCCGCCGCGCCGTCGACCCGCTCTCCCCCGACGACGAGTCGCGGCTGCGCGCCCTGCTCGACAAGGGCGGCGAGCGCGACTCGCTCGGCTACTTCGCGCTGCGCCGCGAGAAGAGCGTCGTCTGGTCGCCGACCGGCAAGGCCGCCGTGACCTACCGCGTCGTCAGCGGGGTCTCGCTGGCGTCCGGCGACCCCATCGGCGACCCCGAGGCCTGG